>JAHFQD010000192.1 GCA_023266455.1 Candidatus Muproteobacteria bacterium | reverse complement strand
GGCGGGGATGGACTACCGCGCGACGCCGTGCAAGACAATTACGTCCCGACCGGTTGGACCGACGTCGGGTCGGGTGTTGCGGGATCACAGCATCTCTACCAAAGCGTCGTCGCACCCTATTGCCGCGTGTGTCACTTGCTGCGTGGCAACGCCAACGCGCCGGGCGCCAACGACATCGACTTTACCTCGTACGCTAAATTCGTCGGCACGTCCGGTTTCCAAGATCGAATTCCGTATCATGTCTTCAATCGCGGCAACATGCCGCTCGCGTTACTGAAGTACAAACAGTTTTGGGAATCCGGCGCACCCGACATTCTCGCAGCGTACGTCGGCATGCTAAGCGGCGGCGTCGCGCTGAAACCGACGCGACCGGTGGCGTTGCCAGGTCCCGATCGCATCGCGCTCACCGGCAGCGCGATTAAGCTCTCGGCGGCGGAAAGCGTGAACGCGAGAACCTATCGTTGGAGAATCACCTCGTCGAATTTCGCCAGCGCCACGTTCACGAGCCCGAATTCTATTCGTCCCACGTTCACGCCTAACGCTAACGGCACTTACACATTGGAGCTGATCGTGAACGACGGCACGCGCGACAGCGCGCCGGCGACGCTTACGGTGGTCGCGTCGAATACTTTCACCGATCCGAACAGCATCCGCTTCTCGAACATCCGCACGATTCTGCAAGACACGACAACGTTGTTCTGCACCAGCTGCCACACGCCCGCCGATCCCACCGGTCCGCCGGTGTATTACACGGACTACGATCGTAACGGCGATGGCTTGACCAACGCCGCTGACTTGCATCAGTTTTATTTGGACGTTCGCGCACGTGCGAACTTCACCAATATCGATTCAAGCTTTTTATTGCGGCGGCCGAGCGGGCATCATCACCCAGGTGGTCTGTTGACGGGATTCGATGCGACGTATACGCCGGGCGATTCGAACCGAAGCAACTACGATACCTTCCTAAACTGGATTTTGAACGGCGCGCCGGAATAGTCGAATCGCTTGAAATTTAAGCTTTATTAATAGCCCGGTACGTGAATTGCACCTTTTCCACGTCGTCCATATAAGAAAGGGGTGCAGTTATGCGTAGGTTCGCTAAGCCAATTAAGTACAGCGTTTTATTAGCGTTATTCCTCACTATCCTATTCGTCGGCGGCAAAGCCTGGTCGGCCGAATGCGAGCGATTACTCATTTCCAGCAGCGAGCAATACGTGCCCAGCGCGTAGGTGCGACTGGGGAAATCCGAAGGGTTTTATTTTTAATAGTCCCGTCGCGGCGCATTGTAATCGGCGCTAGAAAAAACGAACGGCGGCGTGCGGCCGACGATGGCTTCCAGAATCATCAACTCCTCATCGGTGTGATTAATGAACGGCGCCGGGCGAATGCGTTTGCCCGTCGGCTCGCCGCCGAGAATGTACCGCGGTTTATCGTGATGTCGCGATTCGATGACCTCGCGGCTTTCGGGGTCGTTGACACCGACCAAGTCGACGACGCCATAGCACGTGCAGAGATACGTCTGCTGCGGATCCGCCTCGGCATAGACGCCGGTACCGCGGATACCGACGATGGCCGATGGCGTGCGGATTTGATGACGACTCTTGCCGAAAACCGACAACACCTTGCCGGTTAACAACTGCAAGGTATCGAGCAAACCGTTTTGGCCTTTGAGCACCAACTTACTATTAGCGCGCACGACGAAGGAGTCTTTACCAACGACGAAAATAATAAAACCGTCGCTGCCGGTTTCGATCGTATCCGTCGGCGCGATCTTGGTGGCGACGGTTGGAACAACGCCATTGATCTTTACGTTGCCGCGCAATTCGTAAATAGAACGACCGGGTGGCATGGGTTCAGGCACGCTTCCGAGAACGCCCGCGCGCGCGTAGCGCGACGGTAACGTTAACGCGAATAACCCGCTGGCGAGCGCCCGCAACAACATTCTGCGACGGGGATCGTCTCTATCTTTATAAAGGATCATGTTGCTACCTCGGTTCTCTGCGTGACCTTACAAGGATAGTCCAGGAGACGTTTTATGAAGGAGCATTAAGGTAACTATTTCCTTATACTCAAAATATTCAGCAACCAACCTCACGGAGCGAGATCATGAAAGTTTTCGCATTCCTTCTTTCATCTGCGTTGGTCATCGGTTTTAGCATTTCCTCTCATGCGGCTGAGCCAATCATTATCAAATTCAGCCACGTCGTCTCAGCGGATTCTCCCAAAGGAAGAGCGGCGCTGTACTTTCAAGAAATGGTAGAACGGCGCACTAACGGCGCGGTTAAAATCGAGGTCTACCCCAATAGCGCGCTTTATAAAGATAAGGATGAAATACCGGCGCTGCTAGCCGGTGATGTCCAAATGCTGGCGCCAGCACTTCCTAAAATTGAACAACTCGGTGTACAAGAATTTGAAGTCTTCAACATCCCTTACTTGTTCCCCGGTAAGGATTTATTGCGCCGTGTTACAGGTGGTCCAATTGGCCAGGAACTGTTAAAGAAATTAGAACCCAAGGGCATCGTCGGGTTGGCATACTGGGATAACGGTTTTCGTGACCTGATGACGAATAAACCAGTGCGCCACCCTCAAGATCTCCAAGGACTCAAAATGCGGATTTCTTCCAAAGCGAGCGAACCCATGATGCACGCGCTTGGTGCGATTCCGGTGGAAATGGCCTTTTCAGAAGTGCCGAACGCCCTTAAAACCGGGAAGATCGATGGGACGGAAAATACCGCTTCCAATTTCTACTCCCAAAAGAATCACGAGGTGTTGAAGTATTTCACCGACTCGGATCACAACTACATCGGGTATGTCGTCATCGTTAACAAAAAATTCTGGGATGAATTGCCAGACAATCTTCGCCTGCAGCTAAGGCTCGCTATGGGAGAGGCCACACGATACGGAAATGCCATTGCCGATCGCGAGAACGATGACGCACTCGACAAGATCAAGTTTTCAGATAAGAAAATCAGTGTCTATACATTGACGCCTGATGAACGCGCCGAATGGCGTAGAGAATTACGCACCGTACATAGGCAATTCGAAGCGCGTGTCGGCAAGGACCTACTAAAAGCGATTTATGAAGAAGGCACCGCGCTCGGTTACAAATTCTGAAGTTGCCGCTGGCTGCTAACGCAGCCCAAGCACGTCTTGCATATCATACAGGCCATTTTTTTGTTGCATCAGCCACTGGGCGGCGCGCACCGCGCCATTCGCGAAGGTCATACGCGATTCGGCACGGTGCGTAATTTCCACGCGCTCGCCGCCGCCGGCGAAAAGTACGGTGTGGTCGCCGACGATGTCGCCGGCACGGATGACCGAGAAACCGATCGCGCCGTTCTTACGTTCGCCGGTAACGCCGTGACGATCGTACACCGCGCGATCTTTAAGCTCGCTTCCGAGCGCCTTGGCGATGACCTCGCCCATACGCAACGCCGTGCCCGACGGCGCATCGGCTTTGAAACGATGATGCGCTTCGGTAATTTCGATATCGACCGTGTCATTCAATACACGCGCGGCGGTTTCAAGTAGTTTCAAACACAGATTCACGCCAACACTCATGTTGGGCGCGAACACGATGGGGATTTCTTTCGCGGCATCGCGAATGGCCTGCTTCCCGGCGTCGTCGAAACCCGTGGTGCCGATGACGATGCGCTTGCGCGCGCGACGACAGGATTCCAAATTCGCCAGCGTCGCATCCGGACGCGTGAAGTCGATCAGCACGTCGAAGTCGATACCGTCGAGCCGATGACGAATCGCAACGCCGAGTTTCCCGAGACCGGCGAGCTCGCCCGCATCGGCGCCGATCGCGCTGGAGCCGGGGTGTTCGATAGCGCCGGCGAAGGTTACTTTGTCGTCCTTGTTACAGGCTTCGATGAGGGTGCGTCCCATGCGTCCGGCGGCGCCGGTAATCGCGATCTTGATCATGCGTAACCCGCTCTCATTGGTGATTCAGGCAGGATAATGGATCGCGCCGTGCGCGCCAATTGAAAAACGCCGGCGATCAACCGAACAGCGCTTTTATCTTATCGACCCAAGACGCTTCGCGCGGACTATGGCGCGCACCGCTCGCCTGTAAAGATTGATCAAGCTCTCGCAACAACTCTTTTTGGCGCTCGGTGAGGTTGACCGGCGTTTCCAGGCTCACACGACAATAGAGATCACCCACTTGGCCGCTGCGCACGTTACGCACGCCCTTGCCGCGCAGTCGAAATAATTTTTCACTCTGCGTGCCCGGCGGAATTTTGATATTCGCACGCCCTTCCAGCGTCGGTACTTCGAGTTCGCCGCCGAGCGCGGCTTGCGCGAAGCTGATTGGCATCTCGCAGTAAAGATCGTCCTGTTCGCGCTTGAACAACCCGTGCGGCTTAAGACGGATTTGCACGTACAAATCGCCACGCGGGCCAGCGTTTTCGCCGGCTTCGCCC
>JAHFQD010000191.1 GCA_023266455.1 Candidatus Muproteobacteria bacterium | reverse complement strand
AAACTAACGATGGATCTGAATCCGCAACAAAAATCCGCCGTGCAATACGTCGAAGGCCCGTTGCTGGTGCTCGCCGGCGCCGGCAGCGGTAAAACCTCGGTTATCACGCGCAAGATCGTCACGCTCATGCGCGAACACCGGATTTCCGCCGATCGCATCGCCGCGGTGACGTTCACCAACAAAGCAGCGCGCGAAATGAAATCGCGTGTCGGCAAAATGTTGGCCGCGGACGCGGCGCGCGCGCTGACGATCTCCACGTTTCACGCGATGGGGATGAAAATTCTGCGCAGCCGTCTGAAAGACGTCGGCCGGCGTTCCGGTTTTTCGATCTACGATGCCGAAGATTGCCGCATGTTGTTGGTGAAACTGCTGCGCGGCGCCGACGCCGACCCGCGCGAAACCGCAGAGTTGGTGCAATGGCAGATATCGCGCTGGAAAAACGATTTTCTGGCGCCGGAAGAGATTACCGTCGACAACAGCGATCCGGTGCTACGCGCGGCTGGATTGGTGTATCCGGATTACGAACGCCACATGCAAGCGTACAACGCGCTCGACTTCGACGATCTCATCGTCAAACCGGCGCGACTGCTGCTGCACAACAGCGACGCGCTCAACGAATGGCGCGAGCGGGTGCGTTATTTAATGGTCGACGAATATCAAGATACGAACCGCTGCCAATACCAATTGGTGAAGTTATTGGTCGGCGAGCGCACGCCGTTCACGGTTGTCGGCGACGACGATCAGTCCATTTACGGCTGGCGCGGCGCGCGTCCGGAAAATCTGGCAGCGCTTAAACAGGACTATCCGCAGTTGCGCATCATCAAGCTGGAACAAAACTATCGCTCGTGCGGACGTATTCTCAAAGCCGCCAATGCCGTCATCGCCAACAATCCGCACGTGTTCGAGAAAGCGCTGTGGTCGAAACGTGATCAAGGCGAATCGCTGTGCGTGATCAAAGCCCAGAATGAAGAGCATGAGGCCGAGCGCGTCATCGCCGAATTGCTGCACAACAAGTTCAAGCACAACACCCAGTACGGCGATTACGCAATCTTGTTTCGCGAGAACATGCAGTCGCGCATGTTCGAGCGCGTGCTGCGCGAACGCCGTATTCCGTACTACTTATCGGGCGGCACCTCGTTCTTCGACAAGACCGAAGTTAAAGACATCATGTCGTATTTGCGGATTATGGCGAATCCGAACGACGACGCCGCGTTTTTGCGCATCGTCAATACGCCGCGGCGCGAGATCGGCGCGGCCACGCTTGAAGCACTGGCGAATTACGCGGGATCGACGGGTAAAAGCTTGCTCGCGGCGTCGGACGACTTCGGGCTCGCAAGTCGGCTGACCTCGCGCCAGATCACCAGTCTGCGCGGTTTCACAAATTGGCTCTCGCGCACGGCGGAAAACGCGGAGTCGAGCGAGCCGGCGAAATTCGTACGCGAATTGATTACGACGCTGCGTTACGACGAATGGCTACGCGACAATTGCAACGACGTACGCACCGCCGAACGCCGCATGGAGAACGTCAACGACCTCGTCGATTGGATCGGTCGGCTCGCGCGCCAAGAAGGTGAAGAGGTCACCTTGGCCGACATCGTCTCCAAGCTCATGCTGAGCGGCATGCTGGAAAAAAACGAAGACACCATCGGCGATCAGGTGTCGCTGATGACACTGCACGCCGCGAAGGGGTTGGAATTTCCGCACGTGTTCATGATCGGCATGGAAGAAGGGTTGCTGCCGCATAATCAGAGCATCGACGCGAATCAAATCGAAGAAGAGCGGCGTCTGTGCTACGTCGGTATTACGCGCGCGCAAAAATCGCTGACGCTCTCGTTCGCCGCCAAACGTAAGCGCGGTGGTCAAATCGTGGACTGCGTACCTAGCCGTTTTCTGCAGGAAATTCCACAATCCGAAATCCGCTGGGAAGGCGATCGCCCCGCCGATCCCGAAGCTGCCAAAGGTCGTGCCGAAACCTACCTCGCAGGTTTGCGCGCCATGTTAAACGAGACGCCCAGTAACAATTAGCTGTTTCAGGTCGTTCATCGACTCCGCAATAAGAATGGCGTACTTGCCTTGGAAACCTTCCGTACATAGGCAAAACCGCCATCATCGGTTATTCTTAGGGCCTGGCTGACATAAGGAAGGCCTTTGACGAACCCTCGCTTATTACATAATTAAGAGGGACTACGCAGGGTCTCCGTAATACACACTCGCCGATTTGCACAACCAGGGAAAAAACTTATATGTTGTTCATCGCGCCGTCGTATGCCGCGTTTTGGACAATGGGGAACTGAGATGGCGGTGGTAACCACGCGTAGCCAGCTTCCGGAAGAGTTCGAGCGCTTGACCATGACGCCGAACCATTTCCATTTGTTCTACACCATCTTCATCGGGCTGCGATTTCCCATGGAAGTGGCGGAAGTGCTCGACCTGCGCTATCTCATCAACCACGCCGTCGACGACTTCAACGAACCGCCGCTCACGCCGGACTACCGTGAGTTCCAGCAATCGCTCGAGAAAGAACTCGATTCGCTGTCGGTCGAGAATCAACATCATCGCGAGCGTCTGTTAAAAACGCTGGCGCTGATCCGCGAACTGCATGCCTCGCACGTATCGTCGTCGCTGAATGCCGAAGAAACATTGTGCTTGGCGATGGAAGATAATCACGTTAAGCGGCGCCACACTGTGCAATACGGCTTGATCTACATCCTGGTGAGCGCGCTCACGATCGTCGGCTGGTTCCTGTTGCCGGAACCCAATGAATGGGCCGAATGGCTGCCGAAAATCCTGACCTTGTTGTGCGCGCTGCAAGCGTGGAAATGCTTCCACGTTCTGCCGCAACTGGACCAGCGCGGTATCGAATTACGCCAACAGTTAAACGAACTGCTACGCCAGCGCGTAAACGCAATTTCCTGGAAAACGATAATTAATAAGTTGTCGCTGGTGCTAGGTTTCAAGAAAATCGACGGCATCGAAGTGTTTCGTATGGAGTCGGAGCACGCGGGAAGCGGGCCGTACCACTAAACGTTCTTCGTTTTAGTTTCTCTCTCCGCTCTTCGTTTTCCCCCGTTTTCAGCCCCTCGGATGATGTTTCTCATGCAGGTTTTTGAGCCGCGCGCGCGCGACATGCGTGTAAATTTGGGTCGTAGAAAGGTCGGAATGCCCCAACAACATTTGCACAACGCGCAAATCGGCGCCGTGATCGAGCAGATGCGTGGCGAAGGCGTGCCGCAACGTATGCGGTGAAAGCCGTCGCGGATCGATGCCCGCTAAGGCGGCGTAACGTTTGATGTTGTGCCAAAACGCTTGGCGGGTCATGGCGACGCCGCGGGCAGTGGCGAAAACGGCGTCCGATGCCCGACGTTCCACCAGCGATGGACGCCCCTCGTTCAAATATCGCTGCAAATGCGCGATCGCTTCTTCGCCAAGCGGTACTAAGCGCTCTTTGCTGCCCTTACCGACGACGCGAACAACGCCTTGCCGCAGATTCAACTGCGACAGCGTCAGACCGACCAATTCGGAAACGCGCAAGCCAGTGGCGTAGAGCGTTTCCAACATGGCGCAGTCGCGCAAGCCAAGCGGCGTATTGTCCTTCGGCGCTTGCAGCAGATTTTCGACCTGCGCTTCCGTCAAGCTCTGCGGCAACTTGCGACCGAGTTTGGGAGACACCAACAACGCCGTCGGGTCCCGTTGCGTCAGTCCTTCGCGAATCGCGTGCCGATAGAACCGCTTGAAACTGGACAGTTGGCGCGCGTGTGTGCGCGGCTTGATGCGCGTCGCGAGATATTCGCTCAAACGCTCCGGCGGTAGATCTAACAACCGCGCGCGTTGCGTAGCCGACCAGCGCGCCAACCCTTGCAGGTCGCGGCGATACGCATCGAGCGTATTCGCACTTAAACCGTCTTCCAACAACAGCGCGTCGGTGAAATTCTCTATCAGCGTTTTGTCCGTTTCGTTCATGTCGATACAGCTTACGAACACGCGTTATCGAATACAAATATGTCGATATCCATCGGCGAAAAAAAAGGCCGGTCTTTGAGACCGGCCTTTTTATATTTCCCGATGCAGAAAAATGCGTTACGCGATCTTCTCGCGCACACGAGCAGCTTTACCGGTTAGGTCGCGCAGGTAATAGAGCTTGGCGCGGCGCACTTCGCCCTTACGTTTGACTTCGATCTTCGCGATCGCCGGGCTATAGAGCGGGAACACGCGCTCAACGCCTTCGCCGTAGGAAATCTTGCGCACGGTGAACGACGAGTTGTAACCGCGGCTGCGACGCGCGATGACCATACCTTCGAACGCCTGTTGGCGTTCGCGATCACCTTCTTGCACGCGGACATAAACGATTACGGTGTCGCCCGGCGCGAACTCAGGAATTTCTTTACCCGCGCCCAGTTGCGTTTCCAATTCATTCAGTATCTTGCTCA
>JAHFQD010000190.1 GCA_023266455.1 Candidatus Muproteobacteria bacterium | reverse complement strand
ACGACTAAACAGGGGAGTAAGCGTTTCATTTGAAATCTCCTGGTCCTTGGCTGGAACGATGAATCCTAAATTATCGATGTTATTTATAGGTGACGTTGCGCAACGATTCACCCAATTCCTTGCTCTTCGAGTCTTTGCCTTCGAGTTTGATACGCAGGCGCAAGTCGTTGATGGAGTCGGCGTTACGTAGACCGTCGTCGTAGGTGATGAGATCGGCTTCGTACAACGTGAACAGCGATTGATCGAAGGTCTGCATGCCGGCTTCGGCGGACTTCGACATCAAATCTTTGATCGCCGGAATGTCGCCTTTCATGATGAGGTCGGCGATCAAGGGCGTATTGAGCATGACTTCCACCGCCGGCACGCGACCTTTGCCGCCCTTCATCGGAATCAAGCGCTGCGAGATACAGGCCTTCAAGTTGAGCGACAAGTCCATCAACAACTGATCGCGTTTTTCTTCGGGGAAGAAGTTGATGATGCGATCGAGCGCTTGGTTGGAGTTGTTGGCGTGCAACGTCGAAATACAAAGGTGACCGGTTTCGGCGAATTGAATCGCGAGATCCATGGTTTCGCGCGCGCGCACTTCACCCATCATGATCACATCCGGCGCTTGGCGCATGGCGTTTTTGAGCGCGGCCTCGTAAGACGCCGTGTCCACGCCGACTTCGCGCTGCGTCACGATGCAGTTCTTATGGTCGTGCACGAATTCGATCGGGTCTTCGATCGTGATGATATGACCGTATGAATATTCGTTGCGGTAACCCATCATTGCCGCGAGCGATGTCGATTTACCGGAGCCGGTACCGCCGACGAACAACACCAAGCCGCGCTTAGTAAGCGCAATATCGGCGAGTACTTTCGGCAGGTGCAAATCGTCGAAACGCGGAATCTCGGTAATGATCGTACGTAGCACCATGCCGACGCGCTGTTGCTGCATGAACACGTTGACGCGGAAACGTCCGATTTCTTGGTGCGCGATGGAGAAGTTGCATTCGTTATGCGCTTCGAAATCGCGCCGTTGCTGCTCGTTCATGATGCCGTAAACGAAGGCGCGCGATTGCTCCGGCGTTAGCGCCTGTTTGGTTACCGGTTGAATACGTCCGTCGACCTTCATCGAAGGCGGCACACCGGCGGTGATGAAAAGGTCCGACGCCTTCTTGTGTTTCATTAATTTGAGAAGGTCGGCAAAGTTCATGTGCGTTTCGCTCCAGCCGCGTTGTTGGACCCGGTCGCGGCCGCTACGGTGGCCGAGGACAAGAACAGATCTTTATTCGCGGCGTAGGCGCGGGCTTCGTCGACGTGTATCTGACGTGTGCGCACGATCTCGAGCAGGCATTGATCCAACGTCTGCATGCCGATGGATTGGCCGGTTTGAATCGCCGAGTACATCTGCGCGATCTTGTTTTCGCGAATCAAGTTACGGATCGCCGGCGTGCCGATCATGATTTCGTGCGCGGCCACGCGGCCGCCGCCGATCTTCTTCAGCAGCGACTGCGAAATCACCGCGCGTAGCGATTCGGAAAGCATCGCGCGCACCATGTCTTTTTCCGCCGCCGGAAATACGTCGACGATACGGTCGATGGTTTTGGCCGCCGAGGACGTATGCAATGTACCGAACACCAAGTGTCCGGTTTCCGCGGCCGTGAGCGCCAAGCGAATCGTTTCCAAGTCGCGCATTTCGCCGACGAGAATCACGTCCGGATCTTCGCGCAACGCGCTGCGGAGCGCGTTACTGAACGACAGCGTGTCTTTGCTGACTTCGCGTTGGTTGATGAGACAGTTCTTCGACGTATGCACGAATTCGATCGGGTCTTCGACCGTCAGAATGTGGCCGTGCTCGTTTTCATTAATATGGTTGACCATCGCCGCCAAGGTCGTCGACTTACCGGAACCCGTCGGACCGGTGACCAACACGATGCCGCGCGGCTGATCGGAAATTTTCTTAAAAATTTCCGGCGCGCCGAGTTGTTCAAGCGTGAGTACCTTGGAAGGAATGGTACGAAACACCGCTGAGGGTCCGCGCAGTTGATTGAAAGCGTTAACACGAAAGCGCGCGATGTTCGGCAAGTCGAACGAGAAGTCGCATTCGAGAAACTCTTCGAAGTCCTTCTGCTGCTTGTCGGTCATGATGTCGTAGATCATGTTGTGGACGGTACGATCGTCCAACGGATCTACGTTGATGCGCTTGATATCACCGTCGACACGGATCAGAGGCGGAAGACCGGAAGAAAGATGTAAGTCGGAAGCGTTTTGCTTATAAGAAAACGCCAGTAATTCGGCGATATCCATGAAATCCCCAGAGAGGTGGTATTGATTGGACCCAGTTAAAAGATAGCCAATAATGAGGTCCGACTATTGAATTCTTAGTATATTCCCCCCGAGGCTGCAAACAACGCCGGAAATTCCGGCCTTTTATCGAAGACCAACGGCTTTTACACTTAGCGATCTGCATGGATACGGAAAAAAATAGATCGGTCCCGCTGATCGGTTTTATCGGTGCCGGGAATATGGCGCGCAGCTTGGCCGGGGGTTTGCTGCGAAACGGCTGGCAGCATCAGCGATTGATTCTTTCTGATCCGCAGGGAGAACAGCGGCAGGCGGTTGAAAAAGCCCTTGGCGTCACTGTCTATGCCGACAACGCCGACGTTGCCAACCGTGCCGATATCTGGGTTTTTTCCGTCAAGCCGCAAGTTTTCGGACCGATCGCCACCGACTTAGCGCTCATCGCGCAACGCCGCAAACCGTTGATTATTTCCATCGCCGCTGGTGTACGCACCGCGGACATCGAACGTTGGTTAGGCGGCAATCTTCCGATCGTGCGCGTTATGCCGAACACGCCAGCGCTGATCGGCAGCGGTGCCTCGGGCTTGTTTGCCAACGCGCGCGTCGACGCCGCGCAGCGCGACATGGCGGAATCGATTTTACGCGCCGTCGGCGTGACCGTATGGGTCGACGCTGAACAAGGGATCGACGCTGTGACCGCGCTCTCTGGCAGCGGACCGGCATATTTTTTCCTGGTGATGGAAGCCTTGATCGACGCCGCCGTCGACGCCGGTCTCACCGTCGAACAGGCGCGGTTGTTGACGTTGGAAACCGCGGTTGGTGCGGCCAAGATGGCGCTGGAAGGCGAGGAAGGCCCGGCGGTGTTGCGTCAGCGTGTCACGTCTCCCGGCGGCACGACGGAGGCGGCCGTTAAAGTCATGGAAGACGCCGGCATTCGCGGTATCTTTAATCAAGCCATCGCCGCTGCCGCGCGCCGCGCGCGCGAGCTGGGCGATCTATTCGGGAAACACGCATGAACGGATTTTTCGCCGAAGCCGGCATTTATATCGTTAAAGTCGTTTTCGAGCTGTATCTACTGGCGATACTGCTGCGGTTTTTATTCCAATTGGTGCGCGCGGATTTCTACAATCCGTTCTCACAATTCGTCGTGGCGCTGACGAATCCAGTGTTGCGTCCGTTGCGGCGCATTATTCCAGGGCTGTTCGGGATCGACATCGCGTCGGTGCTGTTATTGCTGGGGTTGAAGACGCTCGAAATCGCGTTGATCGTTTGGTTACGGGACATGATTGTGCCGGTCGTCGCGATCTTATTCGCTAGCGTCGGTGAATTGTTGGAGCTCACGCTTTATATCTTCATCGTTTCGATTTTCGTGCGCGTGCTGTTGTCATGGATCGTGCCCTATGGCGGCCATAGCAGCCCGGTGATGGGCGTGCTGATCAGTCTCACCGAGCCACTGATGCGTCCGGCGCGGCGCATGATTCCACCGATCGGGGGCGTCGATCTTTCGCCGTTGGCTGTCATCGTCGCGTTGCAATTGGGCGTTATGTTGCTTCAGTACTTGACCTTCCGCTTGCCGTGAGTGGTAGTGGTATAAGTAGCGTCCGTTCGACCTCTTGGTATCGATGGGAGGGGAACGACTTGGTATTACAGTTGCACATACAACCGCGCGCCAGTCGCGAAGGGTTCGCCGGCGTAACGGAACAAGGTGTTCGGATACGGTTAATGGTGCCGCCTACGGAGGGTCGGGCCAATCAGTCTTTACAAGCCTTTCTCGCACGGGAATTCGGCGTGCCGAAGGGGGAGGTAAGTCTGGAGCAAGGAGCCGCGGGGAGGCATAAACGCGTGCGTATTCATGCGCCGCGATTGTTGCCTAAAGAGCTACCACTGAAAAAACCTTAGAACGGCGCTTTTTTGCAGGCTGTCGGGGCGTGAGCTAAGAATAAGAATGACACACTTACTCAAACCGGATGGGGCTAGGGAAAGCATTTCCGCTTTTCACGTACCTTCCCCGGTCAAGAATCTGCAGACCACGGGGATGGAAGCACCTTTAGCCAAACGATCGTCGCTTGCTGCCAACGCCTTCGGTAAACGCCTAGGCGAATATCAGCATTGGCGTGAAGAGCTCGTCGGAATCATCACCGAATACCAGAATTGGGTTGAAACCCAAGGCCTGGCGA
>JAHFQD010000189.1 GCA_023266455.1 Candidatus Muproteobacteria bacterium | reverse complement strand
GGTTGCGCGAGTGTCGGTTTCGTTTCCGAGGAAGAAACGAAATTGCTGCCGATTCGTCGTCTTGCTGACGCGGAAGGCGTTACGGAAAAAGGAGAGCCGGTTGGTTTCCTGGTTTGGGGAACGCCCTCGCGGATAACGGGCATCGAAGTTTATTGGTCGCTGGAGGATGGGGCGCCACTGCCCGTCGTTGGATCGCTGCGTTCTTTCAAGGCAACGGGTTAAGGGTTGTCAGCGATCATGCCTAAACCGAACAAACTGATTTTTCTTCCTGGCGCCGGTGGCAGCCTGGAATTCTGGAAGCCGGTTTCCGATTTACTTGTGCATGCGGCGCCGCGAAAACTTTTTGGTTGGCCGGGATTCGGTTCGGTGCCGAACGATCCACGCGTGAATGGAATTGACGATTTGGTTGCCAGGGTGGTTTCCGAACTCGATCAACCGTCGGCGCTCATCGCGCAATCGATGGGGGGCGTCATCGCTGTGCAGGCCGCGCTTCAGCGGCCGAACGCCGTTACTCACTTGGTGCTTGTGGTGACGTCGGGTGGAATCGATGTTTCGGATCTGCGCGCGGAAGATTGGCGTCCGGCGTTCGTCGCCGCTAATCCGTCGTTCCCACGTTGGTTCGTCGATTTCAAAGCGGATCTGTCCACCGATCTGCGCGCGATTCGGGTGCCGGTTTTGTTACTGTGGGGAGACGCCGATCCGATAAGTCCCGTCGCGGTGGGGACGCGTCTGCAAGCGTTGCTGCCGCAGGCGCGTATGCATGTCTTCGAAGGAGGCGAGCATGATCTCGCCAACCGGCTTGCGCCGAGTGTCGCGTCGCTGATCGATAAGCATCTCAGCGACGCGATCTAAACCGCCGGTTGTTTTCAACCCGCCATGCGTTCCATGTGCGCTTGTTTCGTCGCGAATAAGGTGCCGCGTTCCGCGCCAGGGCTGCTGTCTTCAATGCTGTAACCGCCGTCGCTTAATACCTGGCGCAATTTTTCGCTGCCGTAGTGGTAATCGACCACAAGGCTTTGCGGTTTTAAATAATCCAGTATGCGCGTGTCGCTCAGCAGATCGTATTCGCCGCCTTCGCAATTCATTTTGACGATGTCGGCATGATGAATTTCATGCATACGCAGATAGCCGATGGCGTCGACTAAATAAACTTTCTGCGATGTGTCGTCTGACAAACAATTGTGGCTCATGCTGGCGATCGATCGTACTTGTTTAGTGTCGCTCACAAGCTTATTCGTGTTGGATAGACCGACGCCGTGCACGGTGATGCTGCCGTCGAGTTTGTTCATCCTGGCGTTTTGCGCCGCACATTTCGCGAACGAGGGCACGGCTTCGAACGCATGCACGTCCGCGCCGGCCGCGGCGTAGGCGATACTCGAATCGCCGATGAAGGCGCCGATATCGATGACTACTTTGCCGCGTAGGTCCTGACCTTTGGTGTGCCACGGATCTTCGACCATGATTTGCGGCGTCCATTTTTCGCCCGCCGGCTGAACGAAGATCAAGTCGTTCCACGTTACTTCGAGGGTTTCGCCTTTCCATGTCGGCCGCGCGCCCATCCGCAGCAGTCGCGCCACCGTCGTCAGCGAACTCCAACGCTGACGCGGCACACGAACTGCGTCGAGGCCGTTGCGCGGTATAAATTTGCCGTCGCCGAAAAGTGGGAAGAACCAAGCCCGTCGATAGTTTTTAAATTCCTCGCGATAAAGCTGGAGCGAGTTGCGTTTGTAGTAAAAGCGAATCCGTCTGGCCAGTATCCGAAGCGACATTTTTTATCCCGAGGGGTGCCGTCGACTAAATGTATCAAAACATTTTGTAATTTATTGATGTATCTGGCTGAAGGATGAGAAAGACCCTCAACAGGGCCAAGACACGCAAATCGGCCTTATGCCGCCGATTCATAACACAGCAAAACATTCCCGTTGCCGAACGTCCGGGTCTTGGTGAGTTTTAGCTCCGCGATGTCTTTAATGCCTTCGAAGGCCGTTCTGCCTTCACCGAGCACGACGGGGTTCACCACGATTTGATAGGCATCGATAAGCCCGGCCTGCGTCAGTTGCGCAACGATGGTGCCGCTTCCCAGGATCACTATGTCGGGCCCGGATTCTTTTTTCATCTTGCGCACGGCCGCGATGATGTCTCCTTTCACGAGCGTCGTATTGCTCCACGCCGCTTGTTTCATTTTTTTTGAAAATACGATTTTTGGAAGTTTGTTCATGTGCTCGGCGACGACGGGCATATTCTTAGCCGCCATCGGCGTTGGCCAATAACTCGCCATGAGATCGTACGTAATACGGCCGAACATCAGCGCGCCGCCACCGCTGGCGTTGTTGGAAACAAATTCATTCCATTCTTTGTCGTCGTTGCTTTTGTGCGCCCAGCTGATGTCGTCGTCTGGGCCGGAAAAATAACCGTCGAGCGATACTTGGGTGAACGCGGATAATTTACGCATGTGACTTACCTCTTTACTTAGCGTGATTGAATAGAAGTTTCAGATAGCGTTTCAAATGTTCGAGGCATTCGAACGCGACGTCGGATCCGTTTTTCGATTTAGCGAGGATGAACGCGCCTTGAATGACGGCCTGTATATGGAGCGCGAGACTCTTCGCATCCCAATCGGCGTCGATTTTGCGACGCCGCATTGCGTCGGCGATGTCTTGTTCCAAGAGCGCAGCGTGACCGCTGAGGCCCTTATCGCAGGCTTTGCGAATGGACGGATTCGAGTCGTAGGTTTCCTGCACCATCGTTCCGAGTAGACAAGTGAACTCGGGAATTTCGCGTCGCAGCAGTTGCTGACGCAGATCGACGTAGCCAAGCAGACGATTGATGGGATTGGGTAGGTCGCGATATGCCGCGTTGGCGAACGCGCCATCGGTCTTGGCTGAGAAATGCGCCGCCGCGGCGAGGGCGAGATCTTGTTTGCCTTTAAAGTGGTGGAAGAAGCTCCCCTTGGTAAGGCCGGCGCTCTCGCAGATATCGTCGATCGTGGTCGCCGCATATCCCTTGGTGCGGATAACGTGCAGGGCGGCGTCGAGAAACTTAGCCTTGGAATCGTGAGTGGGTTGGGAAAGTGCCATGTAGACCACCATACCAACTAGTTGGTATGGTGGTCAAGCGCATGGAAAATAGGCAAGAAACGGCGAATTTACGAGCTAGGGGGAAAAGGCTCAGCGCATGCGATGCGCTGAGCCGGTCGATAGGGAGAGAGCCTTCAGCGGCA
Organism: Candidatus Muproteobacteria bacterium; assembly: GCA_023266455.1. Taxonomy (GTDB): domain Bacteria; phylum Pseudomonadota; class Gammaproteobacteria; order Acidiferrobacterales; family Sulfurifustaceae; genus JAHFQD01. Next base: position 1,244 of record JAHFQD010000189.1, on the reverse strand, counting down.
ACCGGGTCCCAACGCTGCCGCCGCGCAAGACACCGGTGCGCCGGCGTTGGTCGGCTTTTTCTCCGTAATCATGGGATGTTTGCGGGTGATGTCGAGTCCTAAAACGGTATCCGAGGTAAGAATCAAGTAGTTGTCTTTATAGTCCGCCGACTCCACCGGAATCATGCCTTTAGAAGAGTATACGTTCAGCAGGCGTTTCATAATCGGATTGTCGTTGTTCAACAAGGCGTTTCTGATTTTTTTCATTGTGTTGTCGGGAATCCTGGCGCTCGCGGTGAAGGTCTGGTTCGGCACCAAGTCGAATTGCTCCATCATCACGGTTTTCTTGCCGACGTTGTAAGTCTCGAATAGTTCGTAAGGAACAACCGCGGCGACGCAGGCACCGTTTATGACGCCGTCGTAAGCCGCGCGCCATCCGCTGATGACTTTAATCGACGGTTGCCGTGAAGGATTGTCGAATCGCGACAGGAACATCAATGTCGCTTGATTCGGCTCGGGATGCAGGCACACCGTTTTGCCGGCGAGATTTTGGATCGGGCCGAGTTTGTTTTCCGTGCGCCGGATGACAACGAACGAAAGCCATTCTTTGAGTCGCACCAAATATTCGTGATTGCGATAACCGACGAGGTACGACGACAGATGCGAGCCGTCGAAATATACGTCGTACGTGTCGTTGTAGATCGCTTTGCGGTAGGTGATCCAGTCGCGGATGTAAACGTAAATGAACTTCTCGCCGGTTTCGCGCGATAGATATTCGGCGATAGGTTCGTAGATGGCTTTCTCTTCTTGAATCGAACCTTTTGGCGCGGCGACGAAGGTGTACTCTTTGGCGAACGACGAAGCGCTGACGATCAATAAAAATACGGTTAGTAAAGTTTTCACGATCCACCCCATTTAAAGTGACGCAAGTCACGCTCCGCCATCCTGTCGGAGCGTCTCCTGCAAGAAAAAATATCCACTTACTTGCGGAAACGTGTCGAATATTTTCTACCGGCGTCGCGCGCTTAAGCGCGGTGCCGAGGAACGGCGAGCGAACAAAAACGTATTCGGTGAATATCGATCCTTCCATCATCGGTGCGCTGATGAATGGTGCCGTTCTCTTAACAGGACCTACCGTCATATAAGGAGCAGGAAATATGCCAACGAATTATCGCGTAAATACGCCATTTTTATGAAATTCGTCTTTAATAACCGAGTGTTTGAACGTCTTGCTCAGCGACGAGCGGCAGCGTTTTTTTCGTGGT
>JAHFQD010000188.1 GCA_023266455.1 Candidatus Muproteobacteria bacterium | reverse complement strand
TAAATTCGGCCTCACCGCCTCCGAAGCCTTGCGCGTGGTAACACGCCTGCGCGAGGCTGGACAGATCAGTGCCTTGCAGATGTTGCACTTCCACATGGGCTCGCAAATCGCCAACGTGCAGCATATTCAGTTCGGCATGCGCGAGGCCGCGCGTTATTACGCCGAGTTGTTCGCCGTCGGCGCCAAGATCCGCGTCGTTAACGTCGGCGGCGGTTTGGGTGTGGATTACGAAGGCACCGGTTCGCGCAGTTTCTGTTCCATGAATTACTCGGTGAACGAATACGCCAACAACATCGTGCATGCGTTGCACGAGGTTTGCACCGCCAAGAATTTGCCGCATCCGGACATCGTCACCGAATCCGGTCGCGCCATGACCGCGCATCATGCAGTGCTGATCACCAACGTCATCGAATGGGAACAAGCCCCTGGACGCGATTCGGTCGCGCCAGCGAAGACGGAAGACCCGGCGGTCATCCGCGATTTGTGGCAAACCTATTCGATGGTGTCGAACCGCTCGGCGATCGAGTCGTACCACGACGCTTCGCATTCGCTGTCGCAAGCACACGGTATGTTCAATCACGGCGTACTCACGCTGGAGCAGCGCTCGCGCGCCGAACAAATTTATTTCGCAATCTGCTGGAAAGTGCGCGAGATGCTGGCGCCGGGCGCCAAGGCGCACCGCGAAGTGCTCGATGAACTGAACGACAAACTCGCGGATAAATATTTTTGTAATTTCTCGTTGTTCCAGTCGATGCCGGATCATTGGGCGATCGAACAAGTTTTTCCGATTGTGCCCCTGAGCCGCTTGAACGAACCGCCGACGCGGCGCGTGGTGTTGCAAGACATCACCTGCGATTCCGATGGTCGCGTGGATCACTACGTGAACGCTGATGGCGTCGATACGACGTTGCCGCTGCATCTACCGCGCGATAAAGAGCCATACCTCATGGGCATTTTCTTGGTCGGCGCGTATCAGGAAATTCTCGGCGATCTGCATAATCTTTTCGGCGACACCGATTCGGTGCACGTCGAACTCACGCCCGACGGTGGCCATCGTATGGTCGCGCCGCGTCGCGGCGATACGGTTGAGTCCGTCTTGCGTTTCGTGCATTTCGATCCTGAGGATTTGCTCGCCGCGTATCGACAAAAAGTCAGTCAGGCGACTTGGCTCGACGCCAAGAACCGCGAGCTTTATTTAACCGAATTGTCCGCGGGCCTTGAAGGCTACACATATTTAGAAGATTAATTTCCGCCGTTCGCGTTCGCGCCAGCGCGTGAACGAACCTGATTAATTCGCATCTAATTCCAGACGTTCTTCAGCTAGCGCGCTTTCGCGCGCGTTCACCAATGGGGCGATTATGGATGCGATCAAAGCGGTTTTTACCGATGATATCGAGGCGTGGGCTATGGCGATCGGCGTCGCGATGATCGTGGTGCTCGCGGTCGCGTTTATTAAACCGTTTGTTGTTCGCCGTTTTGCCGCCAGCGTCACTAAGAGCGATACCACCGCCAAAGAGATGTTGCTGCAACTAATGCGCGCGACCAAACTCGGGCTCGTCGCGCTGTTCGTGATATCGCTCGCTGCGCAGTATCTCGCTGTCTCCGCCAAAGCATTCGTGCTTATTAAAGGCGCGACCGCGATCGCGGTGTTTTTGCAAGCCGGTCTCTGGGGCGGCGCGATCTTAAAAGTTTGGATCAATCGATCGCGGACGCGCATGCTTAAATCCGACGCCGCTACAGCCACCAGTCTTACCGTGCTCGGATTTGTGGCGCAGCTCGTGTTGTGGGTGTTGATCGTGCTCATGACGTTGGAAAATTTAGGCGTCAATATCACCGCTTTGGTTGCCGGTCTCGGCATCGGCGGCGTGGCGGTGGCGCTGGCGGCACAAAATATTCTCGGGGATTTGTTCGCGTCGGTGTCGATGGTGTTCGACGAGCCGTTTGTGATCGGCGATTTCGTCATCGTCGATAACTATATGGGCACGATAGAGAACATCGGTCTAAAAACCACGCGCATTCGCAGTTTGGACGGCGAGCAGATTGTTTTTTCCAACAGCGATTTGTTGAAAGCCCGGCTGCGCAATTACAAGCGTATGTATGAGCGCCGCGTCGCTTTCACGTTTCGAGTGCCCCATCAAGCCACGCCGGAGCAGCTCGAACGGATTCCAAAGACCGTGCGGCAAATCATCGAGTCGCAGCAGAAAATCCGTTTCGAACGTTCGCACTTCGCGCGCATTAACGATTGGTCGTTCGAAATCGAAACTATCTATTGGGTACTCGATCCCGATCACAACTTATATATGGATATTCAGCAGGCGGTTAATCTCGCGCTGATGCGCGCGCTAGCCAAAGAAAAACTCAGCTTCGCGGTTCCCCTCAGCACAGTGCAAGTCGGTGGCCCGGTGTCGGTGGAGGCTAAAGCGGCGCCGATGACCAATAAGGAAAAAGAAACTATCGCCGCTTCCATGCAGTGGAACGCCGAACGGCATTAGTGCGTGGCGCGCGGCCGAAACGCCGAGACGGCGCGCACAAATTCGCGCAGTTCGTCGTTGCTGGCGCGATCTCCATAACGTAATTCCAAATAGCGTGCGGTGATCGCATCGACAACCGGCCCCAATACCGGCCGCGCGCCGCGCACGCGGTGCGCGAAATCCAAGGGCCCTTCATGCGCCGCGCGCTTTAAACCGATGCGCGCGAGCTTGCGACAAAAACGCGCGTAGGATTTTTGCACGCGATCTAGCGGTGCCGCGCGCCGCGACCACATGACGTAAGCCAGCAACACCAAACCCGAGGCGCCGCCGAGAATCAATAGCACGCGCGTCCAATCGATGGTTTCAAAACCGAGAGCGTGTAGAAAATTTTCCTGCTTGTCCTTGCGATAATCGACAACCCAGCGATACCACGCGAGATTCGTATAGTCCCAATACAAACGCATTTGGCGCAGCGAACGTTCTAACCACGGTAGCGCCATTGCGCGCGCCAGCAAATCCGCGCCGACGGTGCCGGGTTGCAAGCCCTGCGCCTCCAATCTTCGAATCGCATCCAAGCCAAGCTCGACGCGCTCGGGCGCGACTGCCGCGGTTGGATCAACACGCGTCCAGCCTCGATCGCCGAGCCAGATCTCGGTCCACGCGTGCGCGTCGGATTGGCGCACGATCATGTAGTTGCCGTTGGGATTGATCTCGCCGCCCTGATAACCAATGACCACGCGCGCCGGCACGCCGCCCGCGCGCATCAGCGTGGCGAAGGTCGTGGCGTAGTGTTCGCAGAAACCACGGCGTGTATCGAATAAAAATTGATCCACTGGATCGTCGCCCAGCAACGGCGGCGACAAGGTGTAAACAAAATTTTCGCGCCGAAAATAATCAAGCACCGCTTGTGCATAGGCCGCCGGCTGCTCGTGTTGTGTGTGCAGCTCGTCAACGAAAGCGCGCACACGCGTCGACAACCGCGCCGTCGACAATGCCGCCCGCCGTTCCGTCGGACGCAGTTCGCCAGCCGCATAACGCGTATAAGAGGTAACGGTATACACCATGCGCTCGCGCACTAGATCGGTTTGCGCCAGCGTCATCCCCGAACGCATGCGTGCCTCGTCGGGTACGGTCACCGGCATGTCCAAAGCGAATAGCCACGGTTTGTTGTGCGGCTCCAACGTCACGCGGTATTGCAACGACGGACCCAACGGCCTCAGCCGCTCCACATCGGCAGCCGGCGCCGTGCGCGTCCAGGTTTTGCCGTCGGTTTGCCATAACACCAATCCGCGCCAATAAAGTTCGCGATTCGGCGGTGGGTTGCCAGTAAAGTCGACGCGGAAAGCGATTTCGTTCGATTCGCTCAGGCTGCGAATGCTGCCGGGACTGACTTGATCCGGCATGCCGGTGAGACCGGCATAAGCGTCTGCCGGCAAGCCCCACAACGTGCCGCTTACGCGCGGGAATAATAAGTACAAAATAATCAGCAACGGAATCGCTTTTAACAACAGCGCGACGGACAAACGCACCGCCGCCGCGGTCGGCATAACTTGGTGCAACCGAATCAGTGCTATCAAGCTAACGACGATCGTCGCCAACGCCCAAGCCGCACCCGGCATGGTTTGCGAAAATAAAAATCCGCCCGCAAGCATGAAATAAAACAAAAACAGTGTGAACATCGCGTCGCGCTGGCCGCGCAGTTCAAGCAGTTTCAAACCGAGTAACGACACCAGCAACGACAAACCGGGATCGCGTCCTAACACGGTGCCGTATTCGCGATAAGTAATGAACACGACGATCGCCAGCAATCCATAACGCGCCCAGCGTCCCGGACGGTACACCTGAAAGCGCTCGACCAAGTAGCGCCACGACACGCTTAATCCGAACACCGCGCTCATCCACCACGGCAACTCCAACGCTAATGGCACGCAGGCGAGCACACCGGTGACGAGTAGCCATTGCAGACCGATTCGATCGACATATGCCAGATCGCGCGCCAG
>JAHFQD010000187.1 GCA_023266455.1 Candidatus Muproteobacteria bacterium | reverse complement strand
TGAATGCGTTCACCGTTGCGAATACGAATCAAAAACTGCGCGACCTCCGCGTGCCGTTCCGGCGGCGCCAGCATCGTGATCGGATGGCCAATCGCTTCTTTCGCCGTATAACCGTACATCTGTTCGGCGGCGTGATTCCACGACAGGATGGTGCCGTCGAGGGTTTTGCCGATAACCGCGTCGCTGGTCGACTCCACGATAGTCGCCAACCAGTGTTGCGCTTCTTCCGCGCGCTTGCGTTCGGTGACGTCGCGCATAATGCCGATCAGTAAATGTTTACCGTCTTGTTTGAATTCGCCGAACGAGATTTCAAGCGGAATTTCATAGCCTAAACGGTGCAGGCCCGGAATTTCCATCGCCGTCCACGGAATATGTCGCTTACCAGTTTTTAAGTAACGCGCCAGCGCCGCGCTATGCACATCGCGCACCGCCGCCGGCATCAAGGCCGTCAAACTGCGGCCGATTAACTCTGAACTGGGATAACCGAATACTTTTTCCGCGGCGGTGCTGATGAACGTGATGGTGCTGTTGACATCCATCGTCACGACCACGTCGGTCGCGGTTTCGGTGACGATTCGATAATGCTCCTCGCTTTCGCGCAGCGCCGTCTCGGCGCGCCGCTGCTCGGCGATGATGGCGGCGAACACCAAACTCGTCATCGCAACGATGGCGGAAAAAATTTGCAGCAACAATAAAGACTCGTTCACTTCCATCGCCGCGAACGGACCGAAGCCGTGCGTCGTGCCCCAAATAGCTATCGCCGACAATAATAAGGTGACGGTCGAGGCCTCGCGTCCGCTGAACTGGAACGCAAACCAGATCACCAGCGGCAGTAACAGGAAACCGACCGAATAATTTTGAATGTTCCAATAAGACAAGCCACCGAAAACCGCGGCGCCGAGCGTTACCGTCGCCGTCATCAGCGCGGCGAACTCCAGCGCACGTTTTGGATGCCAGTGTATTTTCCAATTCGTCGCCCACAATAAAATCGCTGGCGCGACGATAAGATCGCCGGTGGCATCGCCGAGCCACCACGTCAGCCAAATCGGCATATACGAATTCCATTCGGCCAATCCCGTCGCCATCAAACTCGTCGTGCCAATCGTGGCGCTGACGGCGGTGCTGACCGACGCGGCCAATACGATGAATTTGAAAATATCGCGTGCGCGCTCGAAAGCGCGATGACCGTTGGCGAATCGGTTAATAAGGTAAGCGCCGAGCAACGCTTCGAGCGTGTTGCCTGTCGCGATCGGCAACGACGCCAGGACCGAACCGGAAACGTCGAAATTCACCAAGAACGCGCCGATGAAAATACCCGGCCAAACCCGATACCCCAGCAACAACACCGCCGCTAATGCGATACCCGACGGCGGCCAGACCGCCGACGCGCTCATATGCACGAACGCGAGAGACAAACCGAATCGCCCTGCAAGAAAATAAATCGCCGCCACCCCGGCAATCAACGACAACGTGAATATCCTTTTCATTGTTACCTCTTTAGTTATTTACGGCTGGAGAAAATTCACTTTCGAATACGGTGGCCATGCTGGAATTGAAATGAAGTCAGGTTCGCCAAAGTTGCGTGTCGCAAGCGCCTGCGTTAAAGCAGAAAACGTAGGCACCACAGTCATCCTTGACATGGTGTGCATCATGGGAGGAAGCATAGTCGACGATTTGGTGTTTGTCGGCAAAAAGGGCGCGGACTCGCCACTTCTTTAAATGCCCGTACTTATCGACCCGATGAGCGGGCGGCGTTGCGCGCTTATTTGTCTTTATTGTCGACGGTGCGGCGATCGTGGTGGAGTACGAGATTAAGGAATTGATCGGCCGGGATCGGCTTACTGAAGTAAAAGCCCTGCATTTCATCACACGCATGATCGCGCAAAAACGTTTGCTGTTCTTGCGTTTCAACACCTTCGGCGACCACCGTCAGACTCAGGGTTTTACCCATGGCGATAATGGCTTGGGTAATCGCTTTGTCTTCCGGATTCTGCGGAATTTCACGAATGAACGATCGATCGACTTTGAGCGTATCGATCGGGAAACGCTTTATCTGGGCCAAAGAGGAATAACCGGTTCCGAAATCGTCGAGCGCGATGCGCACGCCCATCGCTTTGATCGCCGCCAACACGCGGCTGGAACGTTCGGCGTTTTGCATCACCATACTTTCGGTAATTTCGAGTTCGAGCAAATGCGAGTCCATGCCGGTTTCGCGTAAGGCATTGGAAATGTCGTCGATCAAGGTCTCATCGGCGAACTGACGCGCAGACAAGTTCACCGAAATACAAATCGGCGGCACACCTTGGCGCTGCCATTGAACGTTTTGCGCGCACGCGGTGCGCAACACCCATTTGCCGATCTGTACGATCAGCCCGGTTTCTTCGGCCAGCGGAATAAATTGAGCCGGCGATACCAAACCCAAATCGGGATGCTGCCAACGCAACAGCGCTTCGACCCCGGTGATCATGTCGGACTTCAAATCGAGCTTGGCTTGATAGTGGAGTAGAAATTCTTTGCGCTCGAGCGCGCGCCGCAAATTGGATTCGAGCGCTAGGCGTTCGAGCGAATGCGTGTTGATCTGCTCGGAATAGAATTGGAAATTATTCTTGCCCTCTTCCTTGGCACGGTACATGGCGATGTCGGCGTTCTTCATCAGCGTTTGTTCATCGCGCGCATCGAGCGGGTAGAGACAAATACCGATGCTAGCGGTTACACGGCATTCTTGTCCGAGCAGCACCACCGGCCGAATGACGGAAGATAGAATCTTGCGCGCCACCGTGGCAGCTTGTTGGCTTTCGTTCACTTCCTGCACCAGCACCACGAACTCGTCGCCGCCGAGACGCGCGACGATGTCGCTGGTGCGCACCGTCTGCGTCAAACGCTTGCCGATCTCTTGCAGCAAGGTATCGCCCGCTTCGTGACCGAAGGTATCGTTGATCACCTTGAAACGATCAAGGTCGATGAACAGTACGGCGAAACTGCGGTTGTAGCGATGGGCGCTTTGAATCGCGTAGTTCAACATTTCGTTGAACATGGTGCGGTTCGGCAACGAGGTCAGCCCATCGTGGCTGGCGAGATAACGAATGCGTTCCTCTGCCATCTTGCGATCGGTCACATCGTGACCGATACCGCGATAGCCGATGAATTTTCCGCTCTCGTCGAAAATCGGTTTGCCGCTGACGGACACATAGATCGTGCTGCCATCGCGCATGACGCGTTGATGACAAAAATCGTGAAACGGCTGATGCGCTTCGAGCGTTTCGCGGTGCGCTTTCCATTCCGCCTGGCTTAAATGAATTCCTAGCGAAGGATCCCAGCGCGTCTTGCCAATATATGTTTCGGGCGGCATGCCGGTTTTGGCCGTAATCGTGGGCGAGACCAAGGTGAAACGGAATTGCGCGTCTTGTTCCCAAAACCAATGCGCGGAAAGCTCGGTCAGGTCGCGAAAGCGGTCGGCGCTCTCGTGCAGTTTGAGGTCCGTCGTAATGCGCGCGGTCACGTCTCTGGCGATACCGCGATAGCCTTTGAATTTTCCGTTCTTGTCGACGATGGGTCGGCCGCTGGTGGCGGAATAATGAATCACGCCGTCGCTGGTGCGGAACTGATAAATAAAATCGTCGAACGGCTGATGCGCGGCGACGACGCGTTTATGCGCGTCCCACAAACCACCATCGCCTAACGGCGTGCCGTGATCCCAACGATAGGTTCCTAAGAATTCTTCCGTATCGATACGCGCGCCGTCGAGGCCTTTACCGATGAACGCGGTGAAGCGCAAATTTTCGTCTTGCTCCCAATACCATTCGGACGCCAAATCCATGAGAAATTCGAAGCGTTCTTCGTTCTCACGTAAAGCGCGACTCAAATCGGTGCCGCTGTCTTTTTTGGTTTTACTGCGCCGCACAGGCCATCCTCTGTGTTGAAATTTCGATCCTTCGTTGCCTAAGCCACTATTCAAGCAGGCGCGGTTTTTCCCCTACCCCTTGATGGAGAATAGTTCATGCGAAAACGATGCCAGTGATTTTTACAGGGAAAAAGCCCGCGTATTGACGAGGGAATCCGTGCCTACTTTTTGGACGGCCGAGTAGGCGTCGTTCGAGTAGCGATTTGGCGCGCGAAGGATTTGGCCGTCTTCTCGCGAATAATTTGGGCCAGACGCGTGGTGTCGCGGTCCGGGTAATCCCGATCGCCGAAGACCAAATACAATTGCGCGAATTTCTCCGCGCCTTCCTTGAGCGGCAAGGGCTTGAGTTCGCCGCGTTCCAATTCGCTACGAATATTTTCTTCAGGGTACCAAGCGAACCCAAACCCCAGGCAGGCGGCGCGGATCGACGTGGCTTTGTGACTCACGGTCCAGCGCTGCTCCGCTTCCTGCCAACCGGAGGATCTCGTGCGCTGGGTACCCGAGTCGCGGATGATGAGCTGCCGATAACGCCGCAAGTCGCGCAGCGTCAACGCGCGTCCGAGTTTGTGCAACGGGTGATCGGGATGCGCGGCGGCGAT
>JAHFQD010000186.1 GCA_023266455.1 Candidatus Muproteobacteria bacterium | reverse complement strand
TTTCGCTTGCTCGTCCTTGATCTCTTTGCCCATGAGGCCGTTCTGCAACGCGCGCGCGGTGCCCGGACGTTCCAGCGAATTCATGCGTAACGCCGCGTCGACCGCAGCGCGGATATGCGGCGCGTAACGCGGGCGATCGAAGTTGGCGGTCGGTATTAATGGATCGACTTTTTTCTGAGTGAAGAAGCGCTGACGCTCCATCGAATCCGTCGGCTCACGCGCCGTCAGGCAACGATAGAGCGACGCGCCGATGCCATAAACATCGGTCCACGGTCCGCGATCGCCGTTGCCGGGATACTGCTCTAGCGCGCAATAGCCGCGCGAAATCGCCACCTTCTGATTCGCATTGTCCTCGCGTGCCTGACGCGAGCTGCCGAAATCGATCAACATCGGCTGCCCGTTTTTGCGTAGGTAGATGTTGTCGGGCTTGATGTCTAAATGCAACAGACCGGTGTCGTGCACCGCCTGCAAGCCGGTCAGAATCGGAATAAAAATACCGAGGCAATTCTGCTCGGTGAGGAAGCCGCCGTGCGCACTCAAGTGCTGCGCCAAGCTCTGGCCTTCTTCATACTCCATGACCATGTACGCCGTGCCATTCGTTTCCAAAAACCTCAACACGCGCACGATGTGCGGATGTTTGAAACGCGCCAACGCCTGCGCTTCTTTCAAAAATTCGCTCAGGCCCCATTCGTAATTTTCCAAATCACCGCTACTGGCATTGGGACGAATCGTCAAACCGTCGCGCGCGGCGTAAGCCTGTGGAAAATATTCTTTGATAGCGACTTGCGTGGCGAGCCGTGTGTCTTGCGCCAAATAGGTAATGCCGAAACCGCCCTGGCCGAGCGTGGCCTGGATCGTGTATTCGCCGAGGTTGTAATTTACGGGCAGTGCGCCGCCGGTCATGTTTTATTCTCTTGCAAGAAACGTACGCCATCCCGACCGGCTGTCCCCCTCGGCCGGCACCTTCATATGGGTGGCTATCTATACATAAGTAGTCGCGGACGGCGACCGAGGCAACCGGTAGGCAATGATTTTCGTTTACGCCGGGCGCGTTTTCTCTGTAGATTCCGCCGATGGGCCGTAACCGCTTACCCATGGCGCCGAGTTCGCGCTACATCACCCCCGACGGGGCGGAACGTCTACGCGTGGAATTAGATCAACTCTGGCGTGTCGAGCGGCCGAAAGTCACGCAAGCCGTATCCGAAGCGGCGGCCATGGGCGACCGTTCGGAAAATGCCGACTACATCTATGGCAAAAAACGTCTGCGTGAAATAGATCGGCGTGTGCGTTACCTACAAAAACGGCTCTCCGGCATAACCATCGTCGATCGGATACCTGACGATCCGACACGGATTTTTTTCGGCGCGTGGATCCGCTTAGAGAACGACAACGGCGATGTTTTTACCTATCGCATCGTCGGCGCGGACGAGATCGATCCTAAACAAGGGCTCATCAGTATCGATTCGCCCGTGGCGCGCGCGCTGCTGAAAAAAGCGGCCGGCGATGAAGTCACGGTCTCTGTTCCGACCGGTGCTGTTCTCTATGACGTCGTGGAAGTTCGCTACACGCCCTTTCCGAACGCGGACTAAGCGTACGCTGCCCCGTGTTAGTTATTCTTCCCGCCGCTCATCGCGGCAAACCGGCCTTTGATGCCATCGGTGCCCAAACTAGTCTTGTAATCACTATTGAGCTGCGGAATGCTGCTCACACGTACTTTCCCAAGGACGGAACCCTAGGAGCACGTGATGATGATCTTCTCGATGTTGGCGATTTGGCTGGTAGCAGGGATTGCCCTGGCGATAGCGTTCGGTATCACCACCCAACGCACGAACAGGTTGCACGACGACGAACAGTTGCCCAAACAACTCGGCGCGGAAGTACGGTACCTGCGTCAAGATAAAAGCGGCCGCTGTCAGATAGCGAAAAGCGCGTTAATGACTCCCGTCAGAAAACATTCTCTACGGCGTCACGCGGCGGCATAACCTCTCGCGCCAAGCGATCGCCTTAACGGCGGCGCATGGCGCGATAGACCACCGCCAGAAACACTAATCCGCCGATAATCGCGAGTAATCCACCCAGGCCCATCAGGCCGCGCGCGGCGCTTTCGACGCCGGTCATGCCTTGCGTTGCATCCGCGATCTTGCGCTGCACGCCGTAACTCCCAAGCCACGCCAATCCGACGATGTGCAATAACTGCCCGCCGGCGTACAACCACGGCTGAATCGTGGCCCATTTAGAATTCGGCTGGCTGTAACCCAAGCGCGGTAAAAGATGATACGTCAGCCCCATTAACGCGAGAGTCACCCCGACAATGGACCCATGGTAGTGCGCTGGAATCGTGACGTTAACGCCGCGGATAAGGAATCCGATAACGCCGCCAATGCCGAACAGCAGCACCGACGCTAACAATGCCGCGCGCCAAGGACGTTGCGCCACCGAAGCGCGCGGCGCGCACAACGCCGCCCACAATACCGCTACGCCGAGCGGCAACGGCGCGAGACCGCCGCCCATCTGCATCAACCACGTGAACTGCGTCACGTATTCCGCGGAGCCGACACCGTGGCGGTAATAGATAAACGGCGCGAATAACATCGTTATCAACCCAACACCGAGCAGCACCGATACCCATCGCGGCGACAGCAGTAATCGAAGCCCTGCCGCCGACGCCAGCCATAGCCAGGCAACCAACATCAGCGTCGTGAACGTGTATTGCAGAACATGTCCGCCGCCCCAGAACAGCATTTCGAAATAAGGATGGCCGCTGAGTGATTCCGGAACTGTCATCGATGACCACGCGAACCCGAACAACGCCAACGCCGTGGCGACGACGGCGCCGTAAAGTCCGAAACGCAGTGGCGTCTCGCCTTTCTCCGGGGAGGGGAATAGCGGCTTCGCCAATAAGCCGCGCACGGTTAACAACGCGGCGCCAACGCCGAACACGCCTAAACCCACGAGAAAGAAATTTTGATTCAGTACCGGAACATAATTGCTCATCAGCGGGTTTGACTCGCCGGTGAACGGCGCCAATACCATCAAGCCCGTCCCGGCCGCGGCAATCGCCATCGCCATCCACCCAAGGCTCAAAGCGCGCTTGGTGGAATTCAGCGTCCACAACATGCCGCCGAAGGCGATGAACCACACGAGTACCGATAGGTCCACGTGAACCACCAGCACCGTGCGGAAAAAATCGCTCCACGGAAACAGCCCCTGCATAAACGGCGACCGCGCCAACACCAACAGGAACGCGAACAAACCGGCGCCGAGTAAGGCGAATAAACCGAGCATTAACCAAGCGCGCGCCAATGCGGCACGGCCATCGGTGGGTATGGGGATCGAATAGTCGGGAGCGGCCATAAATTCAATCTTTGAAGTGCAGAGGCCGCGCAGTGCACCATAGCTGCTTTATCGCCGCAAGGGTGGGCTTCCGTCCGCGGCGCGGACTCGGCAAAATGCACGCTTCGATATGACTTCCCACTCCAATCGTTCTATCGCATTCTGGCTCCTCGCGGTCGCCGTCCTGGTGTTCGCGATGGTGGTCGTCGGCGGCGTCACGCGGCTGACGCGTTCGGGGTTGTCGATCGTCGAGTGGAATCCAGTCACGGGTGCGATTCCGCCGCTTACCGAAAATCAGTGGCAAAGCGAATTCGACAAGTACAAGCAAACACCGGAATACCGGCATATCAACGCCGGCATGTCGTTGGAAGCGTTTCAACGAATTTTTTACGTCGAGTGGGCGCATCGTTTGCTCGGCCGTTTGCTCGGTTTCATATTCTTCCTACCGTTGGTGTATTTCATCGCGCGACGACGCATTCAACGCGCGTTGATTCCGAAGCTAATCGGCATTTTCATTCTCGGCGGGCTGCAAGGCGCGCTCGGCTGGTTCATGGTCAAAAGCGGCTTAGTCGACATTCCGCGCGTGAGCCCGTATCGACTCACCGCGCATCTCGTTATGGCGGTGGCGATTTACGGTCTTCTGCTATGGACCGCGTTCGGCTTGCTGTATCCGACGTCCGCGTCGATCCGCAAATCCCTGCGCCGCTACGGTTGGGGTGTCACGGCGTTAATCGTCGTCGCCATCGTCGCCGGTGGATTCGTCGCGGGAAATAAGGCCGGTTTCGCCTTTAATACTTGGCCGTTAATGCAGGATCGCGTGTTCCCGGAAGGCATGTTGGCGCTCTCTCCCTGGTGGACAAACCTGTTTGAAAACATCGCGACCGTGCAATTCGATCACCGATTGCTGGCGTATGGGGTCGTGCTGGCAGCACTGCTTTATTGGTGGCGCTTGCGGCACGAACGCTTACCGGCACGGGCGCGCATTGCAGCAAATATTCTTCCTATCGCGGCGTTGCTTCAGGTAGCGCTCGGCATCACTACTTTATTACTCGCGGTGCCGACGCCGCTCGGTGCGGCGCATCAAGCCGGGGCGCTCGTGGTATTGACGGTTTCGCTGTATCTCAACCACGCGCTACGCGCACCGCGGTTAAGTAAGCGGTAAAAAAAACGGGGAACCGAATCGGTTCCCCGTCGTGCTTCTATCACGATGACTCGTTAGTACTTCAACACGGCTTCAATACCGTAAGTCTTCTGCGAATCCGTCGCTTTGGCGTCTTCGGTGAAGGAATTACGAT
>JAHFQD010000185.1 GCA_023266455.1 Candidatus Muproteobacteria bacterium | reverse complement strand
AAACAATAGCCCGATCGCCGCCCTTCCCCCTACCGCTGGGCGTGCGTGGAAAACCATTCATCGTGGCCAGGGAAAACTACTCGTCGGTAACGCAGCCCTGTGAAGCGTCTTTGACGTTTTTAATGTACTTATACAACGTCCCACGCGTGGCCTTGTACGATGGCGCTTTCCATGCCGCACGCCGGCGCGCTAGCTCCTCGGCGCTTAATCCCACGTCCAGCAAGTTCTTTTCCGCGTCGATGGTGATCGGATCGCCGTTCTTAATCAGCGCGATCGGACCGCCTTCCTGCGCCTCCGGCACCACGTGGCCGATGATAAACCCATGCGATCCGCCGGAAAAACGACCGTCGGTGATCAGCGCCACGTCGTTGCCTAATCCCGCGCCCATGATCGCCGATGTCGGCGTCAGCATTTCCGGCATACCGGGCCCGCCCTTGGGGCCTTCGTAACGGATCACGACGACGTCGCCTTTCTTGATCTCGTTACGTTCCAGGCCGTGAAGCATATCTTCTTCACAGTCGTAAATCCGTGCCGGCCCCGAAAACACCAATCCTTCCTTACCGGTGATCTTCGCTACCGAACCACCGGGCGCGAGACTGCCGTGCAAGATACGAATGTGACCGGTTTTCTTGATGGGTTTATCAAGCGGCATAAACACTTGCTGTCCACTTTTCAGACCCGGCAGATTCCGAAGATTCTCGGCGATCGTCTTACCGGTCACCGTCATGCAGCTGCCGTCGATGAGTTTTTTCTCTAACAAATATTTCATCACCGCCGGAATACCGCCGACGTTGTGCAAATCTTCCATCACGTATTTGCCGGACGGTTTGAGATCGGCCAAGAACGGAATGCGGTCGCTGACTTTTTGGAAATCGTCGAGGGTCAACGGCACATCGACCGCGCGCGCCATCGCGATTAAATGCAACACCGCGTTGGTGGAACCGCCGAGCGCCATCACGATCACCATCGCGTTCTCGAACGCCGTGCGGGTCATGATGTCGCGCGGTTTTAAATCGAGCTCGAGCAAATTGAGAATCGCCGCCGGCGCGCCGAGACATTCCGCGAGCTTGCCGGCGTCTTCTGCCGGCGTCGACGAGCTATAAGGCAGCGACATGCCCAACGCTTCGATCGCCGAGGCCATGGTGTTGGCGGTGTACATGCCGCCGCAAGCGCCGGCGCCGGGACAAGAATGCTTCACGATATCGTCGCGCACCGGTTCTTCGATTTTGCCGGTGATGAATTCGCCGTAGCTCTGAAACGCCGACACGATGTCGAGCGTCTGGCCGTGCGAATGACCCGGCTTGATGGTGCCGCCGTAGATCATCAACCCCGGGCGATTAAGCCGACCCATGGCCATGATGCAACCGGGCATGTTCTTGTCGCAGCCGGGAATGGTGATCACGCCGTCGTACCACTGCGCGCCGACGACCGTCTCGATCGAATCGGCGATGATGTCGCGCGATTGCAGCGAATACGACATGCCGTCCGTGCCCATGGAAATACCGTCGGACACGCCGATGGTGTTGAAGCGCATGCCGACCAGGCCGACCGGCGCGCAACCTTCTTTCACCTTCGTCGCTAAATCGTTGAGGTGCATGTTGCAAGTGTTGCCCTCCCACCAAACGCTGGCGATGCCGACCTGCGGCTTGGCCATGTCGGCCGGCGTCAAACCGGTGCCGTACAACATCGCCTGCGAGGCGCCTTGCGATTTGGGCTCGGTGATACGAGAGCTGAAACGATTTAATTTTTTTGCCACAACCATCTCCGACGCGGGAATTCGAATCGGCAATTCTACCGTAAACCGCGGGGCGCTCTGAAATGGGACGGGTTTGCCATGCTATGCATAGATGAGCTCCATGAATTTCCCTCTCTTCTAAAAGACCGTAACAAAATGAAAAATCTTCCCTCATCCCAACCCTTCCCCCAAGGGGAGAAGGGCTTGAAACCCCTCTCCCCTTGGGGGAAGGGGTGAGGGAGTTTGGCCTTGTTCATTTTGTTACGGTCTTTAAGGGAGACGAGGCGGAAACAGTAAAAGTTGAATTTCAGACTCCCTGCCTAGCCCCTCCCCTCCCTTTGAAAGGAAGGGCCTAGTACGATGAGTTTTAAATAAGGACATTTATGAGCACCGCTTCCCCCGGTCAACGTCTACGCCACGCGATCACGGTCGAACAACCGCTGCAGGTCGTGGGAACGATCAACGCCTACTGCGCCCTGTTGGCCGAGCGCGCGGGATTTCGCGCGTTGTATCTCTCCGGCGCCGGCGTGGCGAACGCGTCGTTCGGTTTGCCGGATCTCGGCCTCACCACGCTCGATAACGTGTTAGAAGACGCGCGCCGCGTCACCGCCGTGACCTCCCTGCCGTTGCTGGTCGACGTCGATACCGGTTTCGGCAACGCGTTCAATATCGCACGCACAGTGAAGGAAATGATCCGCGCCGGCATCGCGGCGATCCATATCGAAGATCAAGTGCAAGCCAAACGCTGCGGTCATCGTCCCGGCAAAGCGATCGTGCCGAAAGAAGAAATGGTCGATCGCATCAAGGCCGCCGTGGATGCGCGCACCGACGCGTCGTTCGTCATCATGGCCCGCACCGACGCCGCGGCCGTCGAAGGCATAGACAAAGCCATCGAACGCGCCCTCGCCTGCCGCGCGGCCGGCGCCGACATGATTTTCCCCGAAGCGTTGACCGACATCGCGCACTACAAAAAATTCGCCGCCGCAGTCGGCGTGCCTATCTTGGCCAATATCACCGAGTTCGGCAAAACGCCGTTGTACACGACACAAGAATTACGCACCGCAGGCGTCGCGCTCGCGCTCTATCCGCTATCCGCGTTCCGCGCCATGAGCAACGCGGCAATCAACGTCTACGACACCATTCGCCGCGACGGCGGCCAAGGTTCCGTCGTCGACACGATGCAAACACGCGAGCAACTGTACGACGTGCTTGGCTATCACGACTACGAGCGCAAGCTCGACGAGTTGTTCAAATCGAAACAAAGCGATCAAGATGATTAGCAAACGCTCGACGCCACCACATCGCCTAAAAAATACATCCCCTCTCCCGCAGGGAGAGGGCCAGGGTGAGGGGGATCATACGGACGTGCGCGCAAACCACCCCCTCATCCTGTCCTTCTCCCGGAGGGAGAAGGGACGATCTCAATAAGCTCAGCAGAAATGAACGAACCCTCCCCCAAACCAAAAAAATCCGTCGCACTCTCCGGCGTGGTCGCTGGCAACACCGCGCTCTGCACCGTCGGCCGTACTGGCAACGACTTGCACTATCGCGGTTACGACATCCTCGACATCGCCGAGCAATGCGAATTCGAAGAAATCGCTTATTTGCTGATCCACGAAAAACTTCCCAACGCCGCCGAGCTGAAAGCGTACAAAGCCAAACTCAAAACGCTGCGCGCGCTACCGGCGGCGGTAAAGACTGTGCTCGAACAACTCCCCGCGTCCACGCACCCGATGGATGTTTTGCGCACCGGCGTTTCCGCGTTGGGATGCGTGGTTCCCGAAGCGCAGGATCATTCCAGCGTCGGCGCGCGCGATGTCGCCGACCGCTTGTTAGCCTCGACCGGTTCCCTGCTGCTGTACTGGCACTGTTTCGCCACAAGCGGCAAGCGGCTCGACGTCGAAACTGACGACGATTCGATTGGCGAACATTTTCTACATCTATTACATGGCCGAAAACCGAGCGCGTTATGGACGCGCGCCATGCATACCTCGCTGATTCTTTACGCCGAACATGAATTCAACGCGTCGACCTTCGCCGCCCGCGTTATCGCCAGCACCGGCGCGGATTTGTATTCCGCCGTCGTCGGCGGCATCGGCGCCCTGCGCGGTCCCAAACACGGTGGCGCCAACGAAGCCTCGTTCGAAATTCAGAACCGCTATCGAACGCCGGACGACGCCGAAGACGATATTCGTCGACGCGTCGCGGCGAAAGAAGTCATCATCGGTTTTGGACATCCGGTCTACACCATCGCCGATCCGCGCAACACCGTAATCAAAGAAGTCGCGCGGCGGCTATCGCAAGCGGTGAACGACGTGCAATTGTTCGACATCGCGGAACGACTCGAGCGCGTTATGGTCGAGCTCAAAAACCTGTTCCCCAACCTCGATTGGTTTTCCGCCGTGAGTTACCACCTGCTGCAGGTGCCGACGCCGATGTTCACGCCACTGTTCGCCATCGCGCGCAGCGCCGGTTGGGCGGCGCATGTCATCGAACAGCGTGCGGATAATAAAATTATCCGGCCGAGCGCCAATTACATCGGCCCCGAACAATTGAAATTCGTTCCACTCGCTCAAAGGAAATAACGCCGATGCATCACGGCGCCGCCGACGCAAATCAGCGTCCGTTACCCGATAAAGAATTAGTCGACATCGCGCACTACGTCGCCGATTACACAGTCGCGAGCGACGACGCCTACGACACCGCGCGCTATTGCCTCATGGACAGCCTCGGCTGTGCGTTTTTAGCGCTGCAATATCCCGAGTGCAAACGCCATCTCGGTCCCATCGTGCCCGGCACGACCGTACCGAACGGCGCGCGCGTGCCCGGCACCGCTTACGAACTCGATCCGGTGAAAACCGCGTTCGACATCGGTACGTTAATTCGCTGGCTCGATTTCAA
>JAHFQD010000008.1 GCA_023266455.1 Candidatus Muproteobacteria bacterium | reverse complement strand
TGGCGGCTACCTTTCGCCGTTATATCGTTTTGCCCGAGCAGGCGGACGTGGCGTTAGCGTTGTGGGTGCTCTTTACCCACTGTCTAGAATCTTGTTCGGTATCCCCTATCCTGGCGCTCACGTCGCCGGAAAAACGTTGCGGGAAAAGTACGTTACTCGGTTTGTTGAGTTTACTCACGCGTCGGGCGCTGCCTTCCGCCAATATCACCGCCTCGGCGCTTTTCCGCGCCGTTGAGTCATGGTTCCCGACGTTATTAATCGACGAGGCCGATACGTTCTTATCCGCTTCGGCGGAATTGCGCGGCGTCTTGAACAGTGGGCACACAAAGCTATCCGCGTTCGTTATCCGTACCGTCGGGGATCAGCATGAGCCACGGCGATTTAGCACCTGGGGTGCAAAGGCTATCGCGTTAATCGGCAAACTGCCCGATACGCTGGCAGATCGGAGTATCGAGATTCGATTACGGCGGAAGCGAAACGACGAGAAGGTAGAAAAGCTTCGGCATGCCGACGGTGCCGCCTTCGTTGCGCTGCACCGACAATGTATGCGTTTTGCGATCGATCACGCCGATGCCATTCGCGAACTTCGCGTTTCTATCCCCGACTCGCTGAACGACCGCGCGGCGGATAACTGGGAGCCGTTGTTGGTGATCGCCACGATCGCGGGTAACGATTGGGTGGCCCTGGCAAGGAAAGCGGCCGTTGCCTTATCGGGCGGCGGACACAATAGTGAATCCATTCGTGTGCAGCTGCTTACCGATATTCATGCGCTGTTTGCCGCACGAAATACCGATCGATTGTTTTCTGCAGAGGTGGTGGACACCTTGGCGTCGATGGAGGACCGTCCTTGGTCGGAATGGAAACTGGGGAGCCCACTGACGCAACGTCAACTGGCCGTGTTGTTAGCGCCTTTCGGTATTCATCCGAAAGATATTCGTGCGTCGGGGGAGATTAAGAAAGGCTATGAGATGCGGCAGTTCGCCGATGCCTTTGATCGCTACTTATCCGCTCCGATCCGCGACACCGCAACAACCGTTGAAAACCCGACAAATTTGGAAAGCATTCAGGATGGCGGTGCTGACGATTCCATCGCGCTGAATCCTCCAAAAGACGCAGAGATAGAAGCTTGTCGCGGTGTCGCGGATCCGATGCCTTTGCATCGGAGGATACGGCGATGAGTTGCAATCGACGAGTAATGAACCTCTCGTTTCTGTAACTCGACCACCGCGTCGATCAAAACGATACCAAGCCCCGAAAGGGGCTTTTTATTGTCACGTTCGGGAGCAGCAACCGTGAAGACCTTGGGTTTGGAAGAAGCGGCGATCCTGCTGCGGATGAATCCCGAAGCGTTACGGCAAAAAGCGAAGCGCGGTGTGATCCCCGGCGCGAAACCCGGCAAATGTTGGGTGTTCGTTGAAGAGGACTTGCTGAATTACCTACGGTCGCTTTACGCTGCATCACGGCAAGCGGTGCAAGGTCAGCGACAGGAGAGTTTGAAATGGCCTTGTATCGACGCGGTAACGTCTATTGGATCAGTTTCACCGGCCCAAATAGAAAACGAGCACAACGCTCTACTGGGACTAAAGAGCGAGTAGCGGCGCAGGAGCTTCACGATAAATGGAAAGCCGAGGTTTGGCGGGTCGCGAAGCTCGGCGAGAAACCGCGCAAGAAGTGGCAGGAGGCAACCGTTCGATGGCTTCGCGAAACATCGCATAAAGCGAGTCATGAAGACGATAAGTTGCATCTGCGATGGTTGGATCGCTTTCTGCGTGGGAAGTACCTTGATGAAATCGGTAAGGATGTCGTGGAGGTGATCACGACCGAGCGACTCAAGGACGAGGTGAAGAACGCTACCGTCAACCGAATGCTTGAAGTATTACGAGCTATTTTACGGCGAGCGGTAAATGAGTGGGAATGGCTGGATCGCAGTCCAAGGGTTCGACTACTTCCAGAGCCTAAACGGCGTATTCGTTGGCTTACGCGTGATGAAGCTGATCGGCTGTTGGTATCGTTGCCGGAGCACCTCGCTGAAATGGTGCGTTTTACACTGGCCACGGGACTCCGTGAAAACAACGTCACGCATCTGGAGTGGTCGCAGGTGGATTTGGAACGTAGGCACGTAGTGATACATGCCGACCAAGCGAAAGCCCGTAGAGCGATTGCGGTACCGCTTAATGGGGATGCCGTATTGGTTCTGCGGCGTCAGCTTGGGAGACATTCAACGCGCGTGTTTACGTATCAGCCGCCGACGAAAAAAGGGAAACTACCACGAGCACCTCGTCCTATTAAACATGGCAACACAAAAGTGTGGCGTAAGGGACTTGCGAAGGCGGGTATTCAGGATTTCCGCTGGCATGATCTTCGACATACTGGTTAGTCCAGCTTGGCACACCACTCAATGTGTTAGGAGAACTCGGTTCGTGGGAGTCGCCGCAGATGGTGCAGCGTTATGCGCATCTGACGAGCGATCACTTACGGGAATATGCAGAGCGATTGTCTCGGCCACGTGTGGTTGAAACAAACGTCGGTGACGGTTCTGCTACAACGCCAGACTCGGAGAGAAACGGCAGTACGTAACTCTTTGAAAGATGGCGCGCCCGGAGAGATTCGAACTCCCGACCACCTGGTTCGAAGCCAGGTACTCTATCCAGCTGAGCTACGGGCGCGAATCATTGATACTAAGTTAATCGTCGTTAAATCTACAATAAATTCACTACTCTTTCTGCTCTCGTAAATATATTTCTAAACGACTACTGCGCTGACTGAGTTGCTGCTCCAAGGCCGCTCTTTGCGTCGCAGTGATCTCCCGGTTATTCCATAACTTGCGCCATTCATTGAACATTTCCAAATCGGCGACAGTAGTCAGATGGCGATTAGACGCCTTTTTAAATCCGCTCAATTCGTTGGCTTGCATCAACACATTGCGTTCCGTTTCGTTTTTACCGTAATGGATCACGAAATCGCTGATTTTGAGTTTTAGTTTGGGAGGTAAATCGCTACGCCAAAGAAGCGGACTCTGTGGAATATTCGGAGACATCCAAATGACACGCAGTTTCGCATATAATTCGGGGTGTTTGTTTTTGAAGAACCCCAGTTCTATGTCGTTGTTCGTAGCGACGTCGACTTCCTTTAATACTGTGCGAATCGCGTTGGCCTCGAAATTTCCGTGTTTTATTTCTTTGAACAACAACGTCAGATCGTTCACCTTATTTTGCACAAAACCATAATACAAAGGCGCTAAACGACCGGACGTGGATTTTTCATCTCCGTCGCCGTAAACCAAGGTCTTATTTGTTTTGAGAATATCCTGAATTGATTGAATGTTACTGTCCTTATGCACAATCAGTATCGATCTGTAATAGGAACGTCCGTCCTTGGAGACCGTGCCAGCGAACACCTCTCCTTTCTTCGATTCAACGATCTCAAGCGCCGGCAAATTACTCAACCACGCCACATCGATCTTTCCTTGTTTGAACAACTCCACCAGTTCTTTATATTCTTTCACGGCGACAAGCTCGACCGGTATTTGTATCGCGGCCGTCATCGCGTCGGTAAACGGACGCCAACCCTGGATAGCCTGCTCCATACCACGAGGAGCCATGATTCCAAAAACGAGCTTGCCCACGGGCGGTGAGACGCTATTTGTATCCGATACGTTTTTTGAATCCGATTGTCCCAACACATAAGTTGGATTTAGCAGCAAGACGGCGAATAAATAGGCGAATAATCTATTCATGGTGTGTCCGAAAATTAAAGTTTGAGAAATTGCTCGTCACTTACGGCATGTAATGACAAGCAAGTTACTTACTTTTTATAGCACCGTACAGGATGAACTATGTTTTTCTGCATATACGGTAGTTGGCGCAAGAACAACTGGAAATAAAACCCGTTCTATTTCAACGGGATCATTAATGCCATCATTGGACCGCTTTCTCCAATAACGGCGGACATCCGCGCGCCGCGATTGTCTTCATTTAATTTCACCACGGTATGCCCGACGGCCAATCCAATAGCGGCGCCGGCGACAATATCGGACGTCCAATGCGCGTTGTGCTCGTGACGGGCGTAACCGACTAGCGATGCCACCGTATAAGACACCGTGCTTACCCAAGGTGAATCGTAATGCGCGCTGACGACGGAGGCGACGGTAAAAGCCTGGGTGGTATGACCCGACGGAAAAGAATGATCGCCGCTAAAGGGATGAAAATCCGTCTTGTCGGACGTGTTGGATGGACGTGTGCGACCGACAACGACTTTCGTTACGCCAGAAATCAGCCCGGAAGCGATCAAACTCGCGGTAAGCCCATCCTCTCCTACCGCCATCGCCTTCGGCGAGTTGGTTAATTTCCCAATTCCATAAAAACCGGCGAGCGTTACCGCCGAGTAACTGCCCCCGAACGGTTCCAATTTTTTCGCCAGTTTATCGATTCGGTTTTCGCGATCATCGATGGGGTCGCGTTCAGGTTTGTCCGCCAAAATCGCCGCGCCTAAAACGGTCGCCGCGGCCAAACCGAACTGCGTCCAACCGTCGCTATCCCATCGCGTGGGTGCGGTAAAAATGTACTTTGTGTCGTATACCAGTTGCGAGGCGAAGGATCTGGGTTCGCGCAGGCTTTCGCCGTTAGACGATACTTCCGTGGTCGCGGCGAGTGGAGGTCGTTGCAAGTCATCCGCAACAACCGGAGCGCATACGAAAAGTAAGCCGCCTATGAGCAGAAAACCGAGACGCATATGTTCCCTTTCTGAAAAGAACTCGGCACTCTTTAAAAACCTAGCGGGCTTTTTTTAAAACGCCCTGCCGGCTAACTCGCTTGGCACACGGACGATGTAAACGACTTCAACGCGAAGCTTGCACCGCCGTTTTTTATGACATACCTTCTTCATCGAACCGTCTGACGACTATACACGCTCAGCGCGCTAAGCTCGATTCAACCTACTTAATTTACCTTTGCATTCTCGACCACTCATTCACTATTTGATGAAAAAAATTCCTCTCCGCTATGTGACCTTGTTTTGGGTCGCTGGCGTTTTCCTTGTCGTCAATACTCTCGCACGTGCTGGTCTGATCGTATTCGATCGTAACGTCGACAACGTCATGCCGTTGCATTTACTGCAAATATTCGGCGTCGGCGCTATCTATGATCTCGCTGCACTCTGTTATGTACTGCCCTTCTTCGCGTTGTTGGCGCTGGTGTGGCCGAATAACGCTTGGGGTCGTAAGGCACATGCCACCGTCGTTGGCGTTTGCTTCGCGCTGGCTACTTTCGGAATGTTGTTCGTCGTCATATCCGAATTTATTTTTTGGAACGAATTCTCTTCGCGCTTTAATTTCATCGCGGTCGATTACTTGATCTACATGCGCGAAGTTTCGGGGAATATCCGTGAATCGTACCCCGTCGGCGCGATTCTGGGCGTTCTCGGATTGATTACCGCCGCATTTTTCTTTTTCTTTCGCAAACCACTTTGGCGCGCCGCGAGCGGCGATGGCGGCCGTCTGCGATGGCGCACCGCCATTAGCGGAGCCGTTTTCGCCTTGCCGGTATGCTCCTTCTACCTGATCGATGACGCGCTACACGAAAAGATCGCGACACCGTCGGTACGCGAGCTGGCAGCGAATGGGTATTACGAATTCATGCGGGCGTTTCGTAGTAACGATCTCGACTACAGCGCTTTTTACAAAGTACTGCCCGCGGAAGACGTTCGTCGCGAGGTGCAAGCGCATTTGCCGGGTAGTCGATGGACTGACTCTTGGATTATCGAACGCAAAATAAACACCGTAGGCGCTGCTAAACCACTCAACGTCGTTCTAGTGTCTATCGAAAGTCTCGGCGCCGACTATGTCGAATCGTATGGCGGCCTCAAAGGATTGACACCGAACCTGGATCGATTCGCCGCGCAAGGAATGATGTTCACCAATTTATACGCCACGGGATTACGCACGGTGCGCGGGCTGGAAGCTTTAACGCTCTCGATTCCACCGACACCCGGCCATGCGGTGCCGGTACGGAAGAACAATAAAGGATTCCAAACCATCGGTGGTGTTTTTCGCGATCAAGGTTACGAGTCGATTTACGTCTACGGCGGGTATAGCTACTTCGACAACATGCAAGATTTTTTCGGTGGCAACGGTTATACCGTGATCGACCGCACCGCCATCGACAAAAAAGACATTTCGCACGAAACCATCTGGGGTGTCGCCGACGAGGACTTATTCCGTTTGGCCGTGCGGGAAATCGATCAGCGCGTTTTGGCCGGGAAGAAAGTATTCGCGCACGTTATGACGACTTCGAACCACCGCCCTTTCACGTATCCGGTAGAACGAATCGATATCCCTTCAGGCAAAAATCGAGACGGCGCTGTTAAATATACCGACTGGGCCATCGGGCAATTTATAAAAGACGCAGCGACGCGTCCTTGGTTTAAAAACACGGTCTTTATATTAGTCGCCGATCACACATCCCATGGTCGCGGACGCGCGAATTTGTCGCCCGAGAACTACCACATACCGATGATTATCTACGCGCCGGGAATTGTGCCAGCGAGACGAATCGATACCCTCGCTTCGCAACTCGACGTCGCGCCGACGATATTAGCGCTGCTAAACATCGGCTATACCTCGCACTTCTATGGACATGACATCTTGTCGGAAGGCCGTCAGCATCAACGCGCTTTCATGTCTAACTACCTTACCGTGGGCATGCTTCGCGATGGGATGGTGGTGGAGCTTTCTCCGAAACAACGAGTAAACGTCGTGCGAGCCGATAACGGTTCACCGATCGCCTTAGACGACGCGAAGGCGACTACTCTCGTACGGCAAGCGATCGCGAATTATCAGTCCACGTCCGAAATGTTGCGCGAACACCGCGCTGCCACTTCAACCAAACGTGTATCCACTCATGAATGACGCGACACAATACAAAAGCAAAGGCGGCTGGCGCCGCATTATCGCCGCCGCCCGCTACTCGATGTCCGGCATACGCGCGACGTGGCGCCATGAAGCAGCATTTCGCCAAGAAGTAGCGATTGCCGTCGCGCTTATGCCGATCGCCATCTGGACATGGATCAATCGCGGCCGTTGGCCGGCGCTCCTGCTTATCGGCTCGATGTTATTTGTACTAGTCGTAGAATTATTGAACTCCGGTCTTGAAGCGCTCGCTGACGCCGTATCCCTCGAACACCGCGTACTCCTCGGTCGCGCTAAAGACATGGGCAGCGCCGCCGTATTTTTTAGTCTTATTATTGCGGTGATGATTTGGTTATGCGTGCTCTGGCCGGAATAAGAGGACTAGTAATATGAACGATACCGAATATCGAGCAATCGCGATCTTGAAAGCCAAACACGGGGAAGAGGACGCCTTGCTTGATCTCACGCTCGAGGTACTGCCAGCCATTCGTAAAGTCGAGGGGCTCAAACGAATGGAAGTCAATCGCGAGCTGACGGATCCCAGCCGATTAATATTGCTGTATTGGTGGCAGTCGCCGGCGCATTCTGAACGCTACGTTGCCGGACCAATCTATGACGCCATCATTCGGCAATTGAAACCTTTGGTTGCTGAACACACGTTTTACATGACGGAGAATATCGCGTAACACGGATTCTCCTGCACAACCCAAACGGAAAAAGTTTTAGTAGCGACTTATTACAAATCGCAAATCCAATTCGGATTCTAATTTCTCTTAATCAGATAAGTGCGCCAAACGTTTCTACAAAAGAGATGGTGTTTACGTTGCTCGAAAATACATTGGCAAAGCGCGGCGTGGCCCCCAAATCCAATAACTGAATCCCCCAATTCCACGGACGCCTCGTTCAGGTGGATAGACTTCCCACGGATTAATGGGCACCTCCGGGCTACCATTTCTGCGCCGATGACTGCTTCTTCTCCCGTCGCTCTTCAAGTTTTTTATCGCGCCAAGCCTCTGGCCATCAGCTTTGCGCGGATATTCTGAATCTCTTCCTTAACGATGCTTTGATCGAATTCCTCAATACCATTGATATGCTCGTGCGCATAGGCCAGCATCGCTTTCTGGGTACGCAAGCGCACGAAGGCGCTATCATCGATTAGTTTATGCAACGAAGCCACCAGCGTTTTTACCTTCAGCTCTTCTTGTGCGTCAGCATCAGAACGCAACGCATTGTGTTCTTCATCAACGCGTTGCGTGGCATCGTCCAGGCGAGTCAAAAAATCTTCATACCAGGTTTCTTGAATGAAGAAATTCAGTTGATGCGAAGGTATTGGTGCGCAGAGCCTGAACTCTCCAATTTGTCCGATCCGGCTCCTGAATTTCTCCAGTTCGGAGTCCACTGAGCACAAATCAAGGGCACTACTTTCCGCACCCTCATCTTCGTCGTCGACCGATTCGCTTTCTAAGCCCTGGTAGATGAAATCTTCTTCTTCCAGAGATTCTGTAAATACATAAACGATTGGGGCATGGAGTACTTTCAGTGCTCCAATGTATTCCTCTAGCGCGCCACTTGCGGTGAAGTCCAGCGTCTTATTGACCGACGTACTTCCCTCCACTTGAACAAGTAATACGTTGGCTTGCTCCAGCATTTTTCGAAGTTGGTCTATGTCCATACGTTAAGGAGCCCCTTTATGAACCAGAGCTAGAGACTTATCTACGTATATTTTCAGTTCGGACGCTATGACCGCCACCGTTTCCGCACCACCTGGGTTGGTGTCATGGTGAAACTGTCCGGCGTATTCGTTGATATCATTCAACGTAGTCAGCAAGTTCTGGGCGTGACTCAAAGGATTTCCGGACTGCACATTCCGTATGTGGACAACCACATGACCAAACATCAATGACTTCGGAACCAGACCGGGAAACCTGCGATGGAGATACCCTTCAAGCATCGGGCGAATTGCTTTGGCAACCGCTCTTGCATCTGTATTTTCCCCTGCCGAAAATTCGTTAAGTAAGCGATGGTGTTGGAAATAATCTGATTCGCACACCTTGTCCACATCGAGCGCCGCAAAGTCCGTATAGTTATCAGCGGCAAGAGCGAGCTGGAATATTGCAACAGGCGTAGCAGGATCGCCCTTATACAGCGCGTCTCGTAGATCGCGAATAAAGTATGGATCATGTGCGAGCACAATAAGTTGTCCGGCCTTTGAATGCAGGTTTTTTAGTACTGACTTAGTGTGATGTTTTCGGTTGATGTCCAAGCTGCACATAGGATCATCGATAACGACGGTTCGCGACGTCAGCTTGGTATCTGCGAGCGTACTAGCAATGAAAAATGCGAAAGCGAGAGTGCGCTTGTCTCCCTCGCTCATGGTGGTTGAGAAAGATGGTGGACCGCCTTCCAACACAACATCTTTTCCTCGCAACGAGAGTCCATATTCTGTGCGTGGAGCAGCGCCTTTGAAATTTGCCCCCATATTCTTAATGCTGAACGCTGCCCCGAAGTTTTTCAGAAGAGCGTTAATGGACTTTTCATACTGCTGCAATGTGCTAGTCATCAGCGCGTCGAGTTTTTCGCGTTCGGTCTTCTTTGTGGCCTCTGCATTAGTCGCGTCTGTGCGCGCCGTCGCGAGCTCGATGAAGAGGTCAACCACCACCGGCGTGTGACGGTTCTTAGACGCTTGAAGCTGTACCACTTCCCTCAGCAGTTGCTCGACCTTGTTAGTTGCAAGCGTCCCTTTGAACGCCGTAATCAATACACTAGCGGCATTGATCGTCCCGTTTGCTGCTTGCATCGGTGCGACTGCTTTTTGCCACAACGCCAAAGCCTTTTCTAGATCAGAGTCAGTACCCATCGGTTCAGCTGGCGACGTCTGTTTCCGGTGGACTAGGTCGAGAACAAATTCCCGAAGTTCAGCAAACGACAAACGTGCGGTTTCGTCCTTGAAGCTAATAAGCGGCATCTGTACATGTTCACTCCACGCCGCCGCCTGCGCTTTGGCGGTGGCGATACTTTGCGCAAACACATCGACGACGCTCGCACTTGTACCGACTGCAACTGTGTTAGACAAAGAGGCGACCTTGCTCTTTAGCGCCGTGTATGCGGCGTTGAAGTGAGTTTGATAGGCCCGAATCAAATCGTTATTTTTTGTGTCTTGGCCGCAATAGGGGCACGTTTCACCATCGCCGAATTGCTTACCTTGGCTCAACCAGCTTTCGGCAGCCGCACCGCCAAGCTTTTGCGCATGTTGCTTGACGACTTGTTCTGCTTCCGCATGCACATCGACCAAGGAAATCTTAAGCCCCGCGAACAAGTTAACCACGTCAAACGTAGGTACTGGGATTGCAGCTGGGGCAACCTTGGCGACAATCGCTGCGATGTTGCTTGCGGCAATAATTCGCTTTTGTAGCGCTGCGAGTTGAACATCGGCATCCGCCACATTTGGTAGCTTTTCAAACTGAGCCAGTGTCAAGTCGGTGTGATGCCCAGAGAGTTGCTCAGTTAGACTCCGCACCCTCTCTGTTGCGGTCTTTGCATCAACAGTTGCTTTGTCAACAGTTGCCCTTGCCGCCACAGCGGGTTCGCCAAGCGCGAATTCAAGGAGGTTCTTTCGGTGTCCAGTGTTGACCTCGCCACCGGAATATACGTTCCGTTCTACAAAGTCCGCGTCGAAAACTAACACCTCTGGGCGCCGCTCAGACCAAGTGCTTCCAGTAAAGGTCACCTTATGGCCGCTATCAAATTGTAGGATCGCCTTTGCCTCCAGCGTTCCGTCAACGGTTTTGCGGTGCGTAAGCAGGGACACATCGCCGGTAGATAATGATCTCAGCACAGCAGCTAGCGTGGATTTACCGCGACCATTGTCGGCATAGATTAGCGTTGCCTTTTGGAAGGTGTGCGACTTGCCATTCGCTGAATGCAGTAGTCCTATGCCCTGAATCTCTTCAATCCGCTGAAGCATGTTGTTCCCTCTAACCTTTTCTCGCGCCTTTAGCCAGGACTAGTTGCCTGAGGATCATTCGATTCATTCGGACGGCGGTTCTGCATCAAACTCCAATGCTGGCAGTTCCATTCCTTCAATCTCCTGCAATGATTTTCCCGCAATACCCTGCAGATCGCCGTACATGCCGACCGTCGCTCCCATGACACGCTCGATTTGTTCCTCGCGTTTGGCCCACTGCTTCATGATGGCCTTACGCTCTTTATCTAAGTCTTCTTTCATGGACGAGAAAGCCTCGACAATCGCCTCCACGCGATGACGGAACCGAGGGCCGGTGAGGTACTGGTAAACCATCTCAGTCTTGGTCTGTTGCCCCTCATTCACCTGACGAGCCATGCTCACTTGTAGAAGCGTATTACGCAGCACGGTTGCAACAGGCAGTGCCGTGCGCGGGCTGGTTACCCAGACGCCGTCGATCACGTCAAAGGTTTCGATGTCTTTCGGAAGAACCTGACTTACAAGAACTGATACTTCAGCCTTCGCTGTTCGCTGATCCTCGCGCAGCTTGGTGAGCCAGCCGTCGCTCCAATTTTTAGTGCGCTTCGATTCCCAAAGGATTGATCCACTCTGTTGACCTGTTTGACTGACTACGCGCTGAAGCACATCGCCGCCAAACTCGCCTTTGGCGACTGGTTCGATAGAGTCGAATGGAAATTTTACTCGGAGTAAATTCTCAAGCTCCAGCTCCTGCACTTCGCCTTGCAACTGTTGGGAGCCCTGCTCGGCCTTTCGCTTGAGTTCCTCAATCGTTTGCTGCATCGAGGAAATGGTTTGGTCTTTCTCCATCACCTTGAGTTTCAGCCCCTCTTCGGCCTCGCGCTTCGCAGCGGTGCGCACATTGTTCAGGCCATCCTGGATGCGCTTCTCTACTGTGAGTTCTAACTCGCGTTTGGCGTCATCCAGTTCGCGTTGCTTCTTGATTAGCTCTGCTTGTGCATTTTGAGCTTCGGCCAATTTTTCATCGCGCGCCTTCAGCACTTCGTGCAGGTCAGTTAGCTCGCGTACCTTTGTTTCCAACTCGGCCGCACTTTCGAGCTTCGCTTTTTTGGCCTCTTCAACCACCACACGTGCACGCTCAGTCCTCAGCTGCGCTGCAACCTGATCAGCAATCTGCTCGTCGAGAGTGCGCTTCGCCTCCGCAACCTGCTTTTCTTTTTCGCGAAGCCCCTGCTCGCGCTTGGCGATTTCCTCATCCTTTTGTGTCAACTGTTGCTCGTATTGCTGGCGCGTAGCAGCAATCAAAGGAGCCGCGAGCGACTCCGTCAGACGAATTACGGTCTTGCAATTCGGGCAGATAATTGTTGGCTCGGTCATCGCTTCCATGTCCTAAAGTTTGCCAGAACGAGCGTCATTATGTTCATTGCACCAGAGATGTTCTCAGGTCACGTGCCAATCATTTCCAACAAGTCCTTCATAATGAGCAGCAGATGGTAGGCATCGCTCGGGCTCGGCTCGAAATTGAAATGTGTGTAGAAGCCCTTTGCATTATCGTCTTTCGCGTGAACAAGCACTGCTCTAGCGCCGATGGTATCCGCCGCCTGCGCCGCACGCTGCAAGGCGTCCTTGAGCAGCGCTGGGCCGATTCCCTTCCCTTGTCGTGACACATCCACTGCCAGACGCGCAAGGAGGATGACAGGGATGGGATGCCGCGCCAGACCCTTCCGTGTTCGCTCGGTCGCTTCGTCATGGGTTACAGCGCCCGCCGCCAAACTGTAATAGCCGAACACGGTTAGCTCTTCAGCGAGAACGTAGGTTTGTGCACTATGGGCCTGCTGGTTGCTCCATGCCTGACGCTTGAGGAAGCGGTTCAAATCCTCCTTGCCACAATCGAAGCTGTCAAGTAAATGCTCACGCCGCAGTTTTTCGACAACGCCATACCGGCTCATTCAAGAGTGCTTGGTGTTTTGAGAAGCTTTTCAAGGCGCGGCATCGACTTCGCGGCATCGAGCGCTGCGACAAAGGCGTCATACTGTTTGGTGTTCAACCGGAACTCGGAACGTGCCGCGAGTGTTTCCGCCGCCGCCTCAAGTCCCTTGTCGACGATGAAGGTACTCACGCTCTTGCGCTCAATCGAGGCAGCGCGCTTCAACATGGATTTTGCCTTGGGCGTCAAGCGGACTTCGAGCCGATCTTCCCGGCGTTTCGTGGAATTGCGCATAGTCGTTTCTCCTCGTAAATACAGGCTGACTATAGCATCCGTACAATGTACGGACTACTAAAAATTGTGCTAGTAGTTAGGAGCTTGAAATATAAGGCTGTTTTGTCGCCATAACCAGGGTGTTGATTTCATCAAGTGTCACTCGTCTTTGAGTGGTTAGTGGCAAAGAATTGGCAAAGTCGTCTAACGACCACTCTGCCGATGATGCGATAAGTGCTTGAAGGAAATGGCGCGCCCGGAGAGATTCGAACTCCCGACCACCTGGTTCGTAGCCAGGTACTCTATCCAGCTGAGCTACGGGCGCGTAACTGCTTGGGTGCGCGATTATACCCAAAACGATAGAAAAACAGAGTGGGGTTTACAGCTGAATTAAGCGGTGCGTAACTGAAACTGGCGGAGAGAGAGGGATTTGAACCCTCGATACGCTTTTGACGTATACACCCTTAGCAGGGGTGCGCCTTCGACCACTCGGCCATCTCTCCGATCGAAGCGCACCGAAGCATA
Source organism: Candidatus Muproteobacteria bacterium (assembly GCA_023266455.1). GTDB lineage: Bacteria > Pseudomonadota > Gammaproteobacteria > Acidiferrobacterales > Sulfurifustaceae > JAHFQD01. The sequence goes on along the minus strand of JAHFQD010000008.1, from coordinate 2,334 downwards.
CAAGGTGAAGGAACTATCGTAAAGTTTTCTTCAGCCTTTGTTGTTGCCTGCTTTGGCAACGTCGGGATCGTGTACGATTCCCGCTTCTTTTTCTTTCTTGATGCGCTCGTAGATCTCTTCGCGATGAACCGGAATCTCTTTCGGCGCGTTCACGCCGATGCGAACCTGGTTGCCTTTGATCCCAAGCACTGTCACTTGTACATCGTCTCCGATGTTCAAGGTCTCGCCGATGCGTCTGGTTAAAATCAGCATTGCGCTCTACTCCTACACGTAGCTGGTGTCCGTAAATCGTCCGTTTATATCTGTTCTCGGCGCTTGTCTGGTTGCCGAATACACATACACCCTGTTTTAAAAAGGCACGCCATTCCCTGGATCAAAATCCATTCCATTCGTCGGAGGGTTAGCCACGTCCATGACATCACCCCTCGAAATGCCAGCTAAAACGACAAGCTGCCAACTAATAAAACTCATTAGTTATAATGCAGCTTCCGTGCCAGTCGAGGGATTCTGTTTACTTTACGCCGCTTTATCGAGTCCAAAGGCGCTGTGCAACGCCCGTACACCCAATTCGAGATACTTCTCTTCCACCACGACCGACACTTTGATCTCGGATGTCGAAATCATTTGAATATTAATGCCTTCATTGGCCAACGCCCGGAACATCTGCGCCGCGATTCCCGCATGGGAACGCATCCCTACGCCAACGACGGAGATTTTTACGATCTTGTCGTCGCCAATTACTTCGCGCGCTTTTAGCTCTTTGGCGACGACCTTGAGGATTTCAAGCGCTTTTTTATATTCGCCGCGATGAACGGTGAACGTGAAATCAGTGTTGCCGTCGGCGGCGACGTTTTGCACGATCATGTCGACGTTGACGTTAGCGTTACCGATTTCGCCTAGGATTTGCGCCGCGATACCCGGACGATCCGGCACACCGCGGACGACGACTTTGGCTTCATCGCGACTAAAAGCGATACCAGAAATTAAAGGCGCTTCCATTTCGTTTTCCTCATACGTAATTAAAGTACCCGGGCCGTCTTCGAACGACGACAGCACACGCAACGGCACTTTATATTTACCGGCAAATTCAACCGAACGGATCTGCAATACCTTGGCTCCCAAGCTCGCCATTTCGAGCATCTCTTCGACTGTGATGCGATCGAGACGTCGTGCTTGCGGGACGATACGTGGATCGGTCGTGTATACGCCGTCCACGTCGGTGTAGATCTGGCATTCGTCCGCTTTAAGTGCAGCCGCCATCGCTACCGCGGTGGTATCGGAACCGCCGCGGCCAAGTGTCGTAATGTTGCCGAATTCGTCCACGCCTTGGAAACCGGCGACGACGACAACGCGGCCTTTCGCGAGATCCTCGCGCGCACGCGCGTCGTCGATGTCGAGGATGCGCGCTTTACCGTGCACGTTATCGGTAAGAATGTGAACTTGATGGCCTGTGTAGGAACGCGCGGGCACGCCACGGTTCTCAAGCGCCATACTGAGCAGCGCGATAGTGGTTTGTTCGCCCGTCGCCAACAGCACATCTAACTCACGTGCGGGCGGTTCAGCATGCATTTGCTTGGCTAATTTAATTAAACGATCCGTCTCACCCGTCATGGCGGAAAGGACGACAACCATGTCGTGCCCTTCGGCGCGCCAGCGCGCGACGCGATCGGCGACAGCATTAATTCTCTCGGGGCTACCTACGGAGGTGCCACCGTATTTCTGAACAATGAGAGCCACGGAATTACCTGGAAAGAATCGGAAAGCGGCACATTAAACCCGCTTTCAAGATGGGAGTAAACAGGGCCATTGGTATATTAATCGCTCATTTCTAAGCTAATCGCGCTTCTACCCAAGCGGACACCGCCAACAACGCGCTTTCCAACCCTGACGGGTCATTGCCGCCAGCTTGCGCCATATCTGGCCGGCCACCACCCTTGCCACCAACTTTAATCGCCACTTCGTTGACCAGTTCGCCAGCGTGAACGCGATCGCTAATTTCTTTAGTCACGCCCGCGATCAGCGTTACTTTATTGTCTACCACCGAGGCCAATACGATCGCGGCTGGCGCCAGTTTGTCTCGAAGTTGGTCAATCGCGTCGCGCAGTCCTTTGGCGTCAACCCCGTCCAGACGCGCTGCCAAGACCTTCACGCCTTTAATTTCTTTGGCTTGCGAGGCGAGATCTACCGACTCGCCGCGCGCGAGTTTGCCGCGCAGCTGTTCGACTTCTTTCTCCAACGTCTTAATACGCCCTTGAAGCTGTTCGACTTTCTTGACCGCTTCCGCGGGATTGGCGCGCAAGACGTCGGCGATTTGCTTAAGTGTGTCTTCGGTCT
>JAHFQD010000184.1 GCA_023266455.1 Candidatus Muproteobacteria bacterium | reverse complement strand
TATATTCTTCTCCCGTTTCACGGGAGAGAGAACTAGAACTTCTTTCTTCCGCAGCAACCGGATTCACGCGAAGTGTTTTATGCTCGCGTTCCTCTCCTGCACAACCAACGAGAGAATCCGTACTCCCTTCTCCCGCTTGCGGGAGAAGGGTCGGGGATGAGGGTGCGACCATCTGATTCAAAACCGCATTCAATACCGCTTCGGTATCACGCAACACATCATTGTTCCAAAATCGCAGCACCTGAAAACCCGCTTTCATAAGAAAAGCCGTTCTTTCCGCATCTCGCACAATAAGATCGGCATGCTGTCCGCCATCGATTTCCACAACCAACTTTTTCTCTACACAGGCGAAATCAACGATATAGCGTCCAACTTGATATTGACGCCGGAATTTATGTCCCACTAATTGACGATCCCGTAGACGTTGCCACAACCGCCTTTCCGCATCCGTCTGTCGATTTCGCAACGCGCGTGCTATTCGCTTCTTTCCACGCGTCGTGGGTTTTTTATTTTTAATTACTTCTCCCGCAAACAAACGAAGAGGGTTTTTCTCCCCTCCTGTGTAAAACGGGAAGGGGTTAGAGTGAAGTCTTTCTATAAATTCAAACATTCTCTTTCCCACAAGCGGGTGAAGGAGATTTTTATCCCCCCTCTCGTGAAACAGGAGAGGGCTAGGACGAGGCGCTCCGACGAATTCAAGCAATTCTTCATTCCCGCATTGAAGAGAGGCATACTTAATTTTTTTTAGTTCTTCCCCCATCACGCCACCGCGTGCAATCCTTGCTGATGTTGATGCAGCCGCGCGTAGTAGCCGTTGATCTGCATTAACTCTTGATGCGTCCCCTGCTCCACGATCTCGCCTTTGTCGATGACGAAAATACGGTTCGCGTGGCGCACCGTGCTCAAGCGGTGCGCAATGACAAAGACGGTGCGGCCCTTACAGATATTGTTCAGATTGCGCTGAATAATCGCTTCGGATTCGTAATCGAGCGCACTGGTGGCTTCGTCGAAAATTAAAATGCGTGGATTCGTCACCAGCGCGCGGGCGATGGCGACGCGTTGACGCTGGCCGCCGGAGAGCGAGGCACCGTGTTCGCCGACGACGGTGTCGTAACCTTGCGGCAATTCCAGAATAAACTCATGCGCGCCGGCGAGTTTGGCCGCTTCGATGACGCGCTCCATCGGCAATCCCGGATCGGCGAGCGCGATGTTGTCGCGCACCGAACGGTTAAATAGAAAGTTTTCCTGCAGCACCACGCCGATCTGACGCCGCAGCCAAGCGGGGTCGATCTGCGCCAGATCCACTCCGTCGATCAGCACGCGACCGCCTTCGGGGACATACAAACGCTGAATCAACTTTGCGATAGTGCTTTTTCCAGAACCGGAACGACCGACGAGACCGATAACGTTTCCCGATGGCACGTCGAGCGCGAGACTGCGCAATATCTGCGGGCCGTCGGGACGATAACGGAACACCACGTTATCGAACGTCACATGGCCTAAAAGCTGCGGCAGCGTCGTGCGGTTGGGATTGTAAGAAGGCTCCGGCGTGGCATTGAGCACATCGCCTAAACGCTTTACCGAAATGCCGGCTTGTTGGAAGTCCTGCCACAGTTGCACGATGCGCAGCAACGGACCGGTGACACGCCCGGCGAGCATATTGAAGGCAATGAGCTGACCGATGGACAAGCTCTTATCCATTACCAGGTATGCGCCGATCCAAAGAATCAGCACCGTGGTGATTTTATTGACGAACGACGCGACTTGACCGGTAACGTTTCCCAGATTGCTAGTGCGAAAACCCGCATGCACATAACCCGCGAGTTGTTCTTCCCAACGCCGTTGCATCGCCGGCTCCACGGCCATGGCCTTGAGCGTTTGAATGCCATTGATTGATTCGACGAGGAACGCCTGGTTCTCGGCGCCGCGATTGAATTTCTCGTTCAGCCGCGCGCGGAAGATCGGCGTGATGACGACGGAGATGAATACGTAAAACGGGACGGTAGCAAGCACGACCAACGTCAACCACGGGCTGTAAAAAAACATCACGCCCAGAAATACGACGGTGAAGAACGAATCGATGATCACCGTCAACGTCGAACTCGTGAGGAACTGCCGAATCGTTTCCAGTTCACGAACGCGCGCGACGATATCGCCGACTCGGCGCGCCTCGAAATAGGCGATCGGCAATCGCAGCAAGTGTTTGAACAACTCGGCGCCGAGAGAAACGTCGATGCGCGAAGTCGTATGCGAAAAAAGATGCGTACGCAACCCAGTCAATATGACTTCGAACAAGATCAACGCCAGCATGCCGACGGCGAGCACGTGCAAGGTCGTGAGACCCTTGTGCACCAATACCTTGTCGATAACGACTTGAAAGAACAACGGCGTCAGCAACGCGAACAGCTGCATAAAAAACGACGCCAGCAAAACCTCGCCCAACAACTTGCGATGTTTGACGATCGCGGGAATAAACCAAGTGAAATCGAACTTGCGATCTTCGGATCGAAGATTGGCGCGCTTGGTGAGGAGGATCAGCTTGCCGCTCCACAGCGACTCAAACACATTGCGCTGCATCACAAACGGTTTTGTTTCTTTCGGGTCCTGCACCAACGCCTGATCGTCGTCGGCGCGCGCCAACACGACGAAGCGACCGTCTTTCTGTTGCGCGATGGCGGGCAACGGCGTGACGGACAGGCGCGACCAATCGGTGTCGATAACGCCGGCCTTCAAGCCCAAATGCTTCGACGCCAAAAGAATTTCCGTTTCGCCAAACGCCTTGCCCGGTTCGACAAATTGATGCCGCAGTTGCTCGAGATTCGCGGGCAACCCGAAAAAACGCGCAATCAGCACCAGCGACGCGAGACCACTGTCCAGCGATGAATTCGAAGAAGGCGGAGAGACCGTGTCCCCCATGAAATACCCCGTTTTTTATAGAATTTTAGCCGTGCAACGACGAAACGATCACTTTCGGAATCCTTTCATTCCGCGGCTTTTTATATGCAAGATTCGATTCAGTTGGATGAGGAAATTGCACTTGCCCGATGACCCCATCCCCTCCCATGCCCTCCCCTTGAAGGGGAGGGTTCAAGAGAGATTTTCTCGCTCTGATCGGATAATTCCTCCCCCTTCAAGGGAGAGGCCAGGAGGGGGATGGGTTTATCTTGGATACTATAAAAATAAAACTCTAATTCCCCTGCCAATACGCGCTGATAATCGCCTGAACCTCATTCGGATTCTGATCGATCGCCTGATCCCAGCTAATTCCGCCGTGACCGGCGCTGAAGGTGGCCATCGCTTGAATGAGTTGGTCGACTTGGCTGTCGATTAACGTCGAGCCGTTGGTTGAAGAGATGCGCTCGACGTGGTCCGCCGTCCCGGTGTACCAATTTTGGAACGTGAGCGTATCCCCACCGCCGTGCAACCCCATCACCAGGTTGTTACCCGAACGCGCGAAGGTCATATTGAGCGGGTTGTCGCCGATACGCGCGACGTCGGTATTACCCACCGTGGCGTCGTTCTCTTGAACCGTATCGGTACCGTCGCCGCGGTTGAACAGATAGGTGTCGTTGCCGGTACCGCCCGCGAGAATATCGGTTCCCGCGCCGCCGCTCAGCGTGTCGTTACCCGCCGCACCGGTCAGCGTATTGTTGCCGGTGTTGCCGAGTAGCACGTTGTCGAGTTCGTTGCCCGTCGCCTTGATGTTGCCGGTGCTAGTTAACGTGAGGTTCTCGACATTCGCCGTCAGCGTGTAGGTCACTTTGCTCTGCGCGGTATCGATACCTTCGTTGGCATTTTCGGTAACGACGTCAGTCGCGGCGTTGATGATGTACACATCGTCTCCGCTACCGCCGCGCAGAATATCGCCGGCACTGCCGCCATCGAGAAAATCGTTGCCGTTGCCGCCGATGAGCGTATCGACGCCACCGCCGCCGAGCAGCGTGTCGTTGCCGTCGCCGCCAGTAAGCGTGTTGACCGCGCCGTTGCCGGTGATGACGTTGTCGAGATTGTTGCCCGTGCCATCGACAACCGCGCTGCCGGTCAGCGTGAGATTTTCGACGTTGGCGCCTAACGTATAAGTCAGATTGACCTTAACCGTGTCGACGCCTTCATTCGCGTTTTCGACAACGACGTCGCCGGCGTCATCGAGCGTATAACCGTCGTCGCCGCTGCCGCCGATCATCGTGTCGGCACCCGCTTTACCATCGAGCGTATCGTTGCCGGCGTTGCCGATCAGTGTGTTGCTTGCACCGTTGCCGGTGATGACGTTGTCGAGTTCGTTGCCGGTGGCGTCGATGGCGGTGTTGCCAGTGAGCGTTAAGTTTTCGACGTTTGCCGCGAGCATGTAGCTGACAGAGGCTTTAATAAGATCGGTACCCTCGTTAGCGTTTTCAGTCACGACATCGGCGGTTTCGTCGACAACATAAGTATCGTTGCCGCTACCGCCGCGCATCGTGTCGATGCCGGTACCGCCGTTCAACGTGTCGTTGCCCGCGCCGCCGTCGAGGACGTCGTTAGCCGCGCCACTGTTTAAGGTGTCGTTACCATCGTTGCCGATAAGGAGGTCACTCTGGCCGCCGCCGGTAAGGGTATTGTCAGCGTTGTTGCCCGTAATCGTGTTGGCCAAGCCGTTGCCCGTGCCGTT
>JAHFQD010000183.1 GCA_023266455.1 Candidatus Muproteobacteria bacterium | reverse complement strand
GGTTTTTTCGGCGGCAATTCTGATTTGAGATCGAAGGATTGCGGCGCGATGCCGCGCCGTTTTAATGCTTGCGCGACGTTGAAGTAAGCATCGCGGTCGTACGTTTGCGTGATGTCGTGCGCCGTCAGCTCGGGGGCAACACCGTCGAGAAAGATCGCCGGGCGGGCGCCGGCGCCAATGCGCAGGTCCTGGGCCAAGGCGTCGAACGCCAGGATGCTGTTGGGACCTGGGTATTTCATGGTCGACAAGATGTGAACACCGAGCGGAATCGCGTTCGCGACCAGTAGTACCACGGCGCTGGCGATGGCGGTTTTCCAGAATAGCGAGTGCTTTTTCGTGCGCGCGCCAAGGTAAAACAATATCGGCGGTAGGGTAAAAACGTAAACCGGCAACCAATAATTCGGCGCATAAATACCCAGCGCCAAAAATGCCAGCGCGTACGCCGCGCCAGCGAGCAGCATGGGGTCGTATAACGGATGCGCTTGGCGCGGCCGGAGCAACATCACGCGCAGCCGCAGCATTGCCAACGGCAAGGCCAAAAACGTCGCCACCGGATCGTTGAGCGCGAAGTTGGCGATGTTTTTGAGCAGCGAACTGGTTTGTTCGCCGTACACGTGCGGCCCACGCGGCAAGTAGGCGAAGATCACATACATGCCGACGAACACCACGCCGCTCGCGAGCAGCGCGAAATCCAGCCAGCGTTTTCGCAAAGAAATTTCGGCGCGCGCGATCCACAGCCGCGCGATCGCGAATACGACGATTGATAGGAAGACCGGCTCTTTGTAGTAGATCGCCGCGTTGGCTGCGAGTAGTGCTGCGATCGCGAACAATGCATGCCGTCGTTCGTTATACGCGCGATAGGCTAGGAAGAAGCACGCCAAATAAAATGCGACGCTACGTTCGCAGGTGGCGAGCGCTCCCCAAGAATTAGTGAATGCGGGCAGCAGAAACAATCCGCATAACGTCGCTGCGACCAACCCGCGTCGCGACGTTGCTTCCGACAGCAAGTGCCACATTAGCCATGCGAACAATACGCATTGCAGGCTGACGAATAGGTAGCTCCAAACGATGTTTTGATAAACGCTCCAGATCAACGCGAACTCTCTAACAAACATGGGATAAAAGCGCCCCATGCTCGGGAACACGCCGTTGGGAAAGAAGTCTTCGCTCGCGAACACCACTTCGCGCAGGATTTCGTAGTCGCGGAAGCCGTGATTCGGGTTCCACATAAGAAACGCCGCGTAGGTCAACACGAATAGCGCGATGGCTGCGTGTCGCCTGCTCAGGGAGGAAAATCCGGCGCGCGCGAACGCCGACAAACTGGTGCCCGCGCGTAGTATCACGGTTTACGCCACATCGACAGCGTTGCGAAGGACAGTTTGCGTCCGACCCAATTGCGGAAGAAACAACGATCGACACCAGCTAAAAATTTCACCAGACGCGTACCGCCGACGTTCAACGCCGGGAACGCGTCGGGATTGTAATAGAGCACGTACGACAATAGTCCCGGATAAATCTGATCTTCGAGCACGAAGCCGTTGCGGCGGAACAAACCGTTAAGTTCGTCGAGATCGAAACCGCGTTCGGTGTCGGCATCGAATAAATTGTTTTTACGATAAATGCGGTTGCGCACATAGCGGAACAAAGCGTTGTTTTGCGTCGGCTCGAAATTGATAAAGCGACCGCCGGGCACTAAGGCCCGCGATAAGCGCTGCACCACGTTGTCGACGTGGCGATAGACGTGGTGCAAGCCGCCGATGAGAATGATGACGTCGTATCGATTGTTCCCCGGCTCGTAGGTCGTCGCGTCTTGTAGAAAGACATTTGCTGACGGATCTTCACGGCGCGCGTGATTTACCAACGTCTCGCTGAAATCGAAGCCGGTGTATTGCAAACGTCTGCCGGTATAACGCTGCAGGATCTGTTTGCCCTCGGCGTAGCCGCACATCGGTTCGAGCACGCGCATCGGGTCTGGAAATTTTTTATTTTCCAGAAAGTACAGCCACGTCATTTCTTTCACCGCGAGATGATTCGGATGACCGCGACTATCGCGGTATTTATCAGCGATGCTTTCAAAATGTCGTCGTTGTTGTTCGATGTCTTCCATTGGATCGGGGAATTTATTGAATTCTTGAGATCGGCTACTGCTGGCGCGTCAATAATATCTGTTTTTGCGTCAGCCGCTGATAAATTTGATCGGCTAAGACCTTATAACCTTCCGCATTAAGATGATGTCCGCCCAACCCCAGCGCTTGAAGTTCTACTTCGTCCCGTTTTCCGCGGGCGTCGTCAAAATCGAGAAAAGGAATATTGAGCTCGCCGTTGATTTTTTGTAAGGTCTCACGAGAAAGCGCAACGAATGTCGAGGAATCGTTGTAGGGAGGCAGATACACGAAATACAGTTTTCCGCCCCAGCGCTCAGTGGTTTTTTTCGCCTGCAACAAAATCGTTTCGACCTGCCGAAAAAGCGTTTTTTGCTCCGGTGTCAGGTCGTGTAGGTACTGTTTCTTTGTCATGCTGAGCAACAGTCGGGTTTTGTGCAGTGTTAACGCGCCGCGTAATAGCGCTAACGCGTTTTGCATTTTTTCGGTGTCGTCGTCTAAATATTTCTGAAACGTAAACGGTCGTTCGACAATTTGACCGATTTGGTTCTTGCGAAACGCGTCGACTTCGTTCTGGCGATGAACCAGGTTTTGCGAAAATCCGGCTTGTAGATATTTCGTTAATACCGGATTTTTAATTTCGTCTCGCAGTTCATCGAGATCGTTGCCTTGATACCACACCCACACCACGTGTTTAGGTTTTAGATAAGCGCCGTATTCGACGAGTGTCGCCAACTCTAATAGCGGACCGTTCCCCGAGATACCAACAGTAATGGCGTTCATTCCGCGCGCGTCGAGATTGCCGGCAACGCTTTGGCGGCGATCGACACAGTACCCGTGCATGTACGAATCGCCGACCAGCAGCACGTCGGCCGCGCGGTGGTAGTTCGTCTCGCTGTTGTTGAATCCGAAGCGGTCGCTTTTATAAACCACGTAGGGACCGCTTTCGTTACACAACACGGTGGTTACCCGCGCAATCCCGCCGATGGGAACCAACGTATTCCCCGCCGGAAAATCTCGAATTAAACCAAGCGAGCCGATCGCGGGATACACGTCTTTTTCGGTCTGGCGCAGGTTCAGAATGACTTCCGAGGGCGAGCGGGTGTCGAACGCGATGCCGTGTTCTTTCGATAGCTGGAACGACTGGTACAACGGGTTAATCGGCCGAATTTCGGTATTGCGGATTTCGAGCGCCAGATTGAACAGAAAGAATCCGCAGGCGACGGAGACCAATGTGAGGACGACGTTTGCGCGAGTATCGCGTCTGCATAAAAAGAGCGAAGAAACGGCGACCGTCGAAACCGCGGAAATCACGAGCACGAATTTGCCTAACTGCGGACTCGTTTCGAGCAGGGTGACGCCGACGGTGAACAACACGACGTCGAACGAAATGATGACGAGTAAAACGACTTCGACAATATGTCGCCTCAGATATCGACCGATGTCTGGCGATGGCATAACCGAATTCCTTTTCGTTTTATGATTCGTCGCGATGCGTTATCGCATCGCGGAAAGTTTCAAAAATTAAAATAACGTGTAAATAAACGGCGCCATCACCGAGCCTTGAGCGAATACGAGCAGCGCACCTAATAGCAGCAACGTCGTAATCAACGGCAACAGCCAAAACTTTTTGCGTGTACGCATAAAGCCCCAGAGATCTTGTATGAGATCGATCATCAGAATGGCTTCTCCAACTGTTGTCGCGGCGTCGCGAGGCTGGGCAGGCGATACGTCGTCAACCGCGCATCGGTTTTTTTAGTCAGTGGATCCTTGCCGAGGCCGCGCATGATCAAACCCATCGGCAAAACGATGCCATAGTACACGACAGTTAAAAGAACGACGCTGTTGATACGGCCGAGTATCGAACCGATTTTCATCCAGCTTTTGTATACCGGCCCCAACGCGGCCGGCGCGATGAGTGCAAGCAGCGCGAAGACGAGCACGATCAACCCAACCCATACGGGCGCCGAGCGTTGCCAGATCCACGGTAGAAGTGCACCGAAGAAAAACGCGGTCGACGCCGACATCAAGAAACCGAAACGGCGTAGTGTCGAGCGCGATGGGAGAGAATTTTGGGGAAGCATCGACTTAATCAGGATCGAATTCGCGCATCCACGCGTCGTCCCGTGGCGCGCGCGGCTGTCGTGTCTTTGCCAGCAGAAAATTCTCCATGACCAGGTAGTCCATCTCGGTGCGCATGAAGCACCGATAAGCGTCTTGCGGGTCGCATACGATCGGTTCGCCGCGGACGTTGAAAGAGGTATTGATCAATACCCCGCAACCGGTGCGATCGCGAAACGCTTCGAGCAGGCGATGGTAACGCGGGTTGGTTTCTTTGTGGACGGTCTGAATCCGCGCGGAATAGTCGACGTGCGTGATGGCCGGTAATTCGGAACGTTTCAAATTAAGTTTTTGAATGCCGGATAACTTTTCCTGATCCGGCGTCAAGGCGGTGCGTAAATTTTCCTGTACCGGCGCGACCAGCAACATATAGGGACTGGCGCGGTTGATCTGGAAATAATCGCCGACATTTTCCGCCAACACCGACGGCGCGAACGGTC
>JAHFQD010000182.1 GCA_023266455.1 Candidatus Muproteobacteria bacterium | reverse complement strand
AAAAAATGTGAGACGGCGTATGTCATACAAAATCCGTATTCTCCTCGCAACGGCGTTCGTCACCGTCGCGCTTCCCAGCTTGGCCGTCGAAGAACGCCGCAGCACGCTGCAAGATCAGCAATCCGTCGCGGTCACGATCTACAACGAAGATCTGGCGCTGATTAAAGACACGCGCAAGATTTCCCTCGAACGCGGCATCAACTATTTAGCCTTACGCGAAGTCAGCGGAAAAATGCGTCCCGAAACCGCGTTGCTGCGCAGCATCTCGCATCCGGGTTCGTTCGCGCTGCTTGAGCAAAATTTCGATTTCGATTTGCTGACGCCGGCGAAGCTGTTGGAGAAATACGTTGGCCGCAGCGTGCGCATCGCGCGCATGAATCCGGTCAGCGGCGTGGAAACGATGGAAACCGCGGAAGTGCTCAGCACCAATAGCGGCGTCGTGCTTAAAATCGGCGATCGCATCGAGACCAGCGTGCCGGGGCGCATCGTTTACGAAAACGTGCCGCCGAATTTGCGCGACCGCCCGACGTTGGTCACGCAGCTCGACAACACGCAAGCCGGCGAACAGATTACGGAACTGTCGTACCTCACCGGCGGATTGTCATGGCAGGCGGACTACGTTGCCGAACTCAACGCCACCGACAACGCCTTGGATATCAACGGCTGGGTGACGCTGACCAATCGCAGCGGCACAAGTTATCCCAACGCGCGTTTGCAACTGGTCGCGGGCGAAGTGAATCGCGTGCGTGAAGAAATGGCGTACGCCATGAAACGCGCCGTGGCGATGGATGCGGCGAAACCGGCGGCCGCCGGCATGATGCAAGAATCCTTGTTCGAGTATCACCTGTACACGCTCACTCGCCCGACGACCGTCGCCGATAACCAAACGAAACAAGTCGCGCTGCTTAGCGCCCTCGGCATCCCGGTTATCAAAGAATTGGTGTTTCAAGGAAACGATTATTACTACCGCTCCAGCGTCGGCGATCTTGGGCAGAAACTAAAAGCCGGCGTGTACGTGGAATTCGAAAACCGCGAGACCTCGCATCTCGGCATGCCAATGCCGAAAGGCGTCGTGCGCGTGTACAAAAAAGATAGCAACGGTAACGCACAGTTCATCGGCGAAGATCGCATCGACCACACGGCCAAGAACGAGAAAGTTCGTTTACGTCTTGGACAGGCGTTCGACGTCAATGCGGATAAGAAGCAAACCGATTTCCGCCGACGCGAAGCGACGAGCCCATCCACATACGCCTATGAAAGCGCCTACGAAATTTCATTGCGCAACGCTAAAACCGAACCGGTGACGGTCACCGTGCGCGAACCCGTGCCGGGTGAGTGGAAAATACTGGAAGAATCGCATCCGCATAATAAAGTCGCCTCAGGTACCGCGGAATGGCGCGTCGCGATCCCCGCCGGCGGCAGCACCACGCTGCGCTACCGCGTACTCGTGCGCTACTAACCGCGCTTTTCGTCGAGGATCCGCAACACGAGCTTGCCGCCGACGTGGCCGTCGCGGCTAAGCTCTTGTGCCTTGGCGGCGTCTTTGAGGTGCATCTCTTTAATGCGTGGCGCTTTAACGGCGCCGGCTTCGATCAAACGCGTGATCTCGTGCAGTTGCCGACCGTTGGGACTGACGAACACGTAACCGGCGTGAAAATTATATTGAAGCATCACTTGCTGCGACGGCGGTTCGACGATCGACACCAAGGTTCCGCCGGGTTTCAATACTTCATAGCTTTGCCGCTGCGTAACGCCGCCGATGGCGTCGAATACCACGTCCACCCCGCCGGGCATCTGTTGTTTCACCGCCGCCACGAAATCGCCGGCCGTGTAGTCGATCGCTTGCTGCGCGCCAAGACCGCGAACGTAATCGTGATTGCGCGCACTGGCAGTGGTGATCACCGTCGCGCCAATATGACGCGCGAATTGGATCGCCATGCTGCCAACGCCGCCGGCGCCGGCATGAATTAAAATCGACTGCCCCGCCGTCAGCCGCGCGAAATCGAACAACGACTGGTACGCCGTTAACCCTGCGAGCGGGATCACCGCCGCTTGCGCGAAACTCAGATTAGCCGGCATCGGCGCCACCGCCGCGGCATCGACGGTAACGTATTCGGCATACGTGCCCCACTTCACCAGCGATTTGCGGCAGTAGGCATAAACCGCCTCGCCGACTTTTAAATGCCGCACGCCCGCCCCGCAGGCCGCAACCACGCCGGCGGCGTCCCAACCGGGGATCAAGGGAAACTGGTGCGGGAAAAGTTCTTTGAGATGACCTTCGCGGATCTGCCAATCGACCGGATTGACGCCAGCATAACGCAGCTCGATCAACACCTCGCCGGGCGCCGGCGTCGGACACGGCAACTCCACGAATCGCAACCGATCCGCGGAACCGAATTCTTCTATCACCATTGCGCGCATCACGCCTTTCCTTGGCGAAACGAAAAAATAACTCTAGCGCTCCCGACGCGCTAAGTCGACGGCTTATTTAAAACGGATTTTGAAATACAGAATCAATGCGGCCAGGACGAAGGTTACCGCATTCGTCGCAACGATCGGCAACGAACGCAGATACAGGCCGTACACCAACCAAAGTGCGACGCCGGTGGTGAACAATACGAACATCACCAACGAAATGTCGCGCGCGGAGCGGGATTTCCAGGTTTTCACAACTTGCGGTACAAAAGCGACCGTCGTCAGCGCGCCGGCGGTTAGCCCAAGTAAATCTGCGAACTCCACGTGAAAAATCCTCAAGTCGAAACGAAGGCGCATTGTTCTGCGCCGGTGTTGGATTGTCAAAACAGGAAGGAACTAAATGGCGGCGGCCGAAACCGGTAAATAGCGCACGGGGTCGATTTCGGCCGCGCGCGGATCCAAGATGCGTTCGATTTCGCACAGCTCGCCATCGATGGTGCGGCGTGTGACGAGATTAATGACCGGCGGTAACGGATACAGCGTTTTATCCGGCTGACGCACCAACGCGACGCGTGGACGTAAACGCGTGGCGCGATTAAGCGCCACCACTACACCGATCTCGCCGGTATTGAGCGCGACAACGCTGCCAACCGGATAAATGCCCAAACATTGAATGAAACTCTCGATCAGCTCTGGATGGAATCGCGTACCGCGGCCTTCATACATTGCGTGCATCGCGGCGTAAGGCGACGCGGCCAGATGATAAATGCGATCGCTAGTGACGGCGTCGTAATAATCCACGATGGCCGTTATTAAACCGGCGTCGCCGATGGAATCACCGCGCAAACCGTTCATGTAACCGGTGCCGTCGTAGTTTTCGTGATGGCGGCGCGCGGCTTCGATAACCGCCGGCGGCATACCGTGGCTAACGTCGAGCATGTCGCCGCCCCAGTTGACGTGACGGCGCACGATGGACATTTCCACCGGCGTCAGTGGCGTCGGCTTATTAAGGATTTCGTCCGGCACCTTGATCATGCCGATGTCATGCAGCAGCCCGGCCATGCCGAGAATTTCGAGTTGTTCGCGCGCCATGCCAAGCTGACGGCCGAAAATCAGCGTGAGGATGCAGCAACGTAGGCCGTGGAGCGCGGAGTAATCGTCTTTGCGCTTCAACAAGGCGTAACACGTTAACGCATCGGGATTGCGCAACACGCTGTCCGCTAATTGGCTCACCGAACGACGCGCGACGGTGTCGTCGACGCTGCGACCTAAACGCACGTCCTCAAAAATATGCTCGACGCGAGATCGGACTTCGCGGTAAACCGGCGCCACCAGTTCTATTTCTTGCTCAATCGTAGTCTTGTCTTCGTAAATACTGCGCGCGGTGGGGTGATTGTTGATCTTAAGCAGTTGTTGCTGAAACTGAATCTCGGCCGCCCCTTTTACCGGTTCTACCGCAACGCTGCGTCCGTCGCGGCGCGCGACACTGGGCGTGGAGGTGGCGGCGAAGGGATCTTGCAATATGAATACGTCGCGGCAATATTGCCGCAACGTCTGCAAATCTTTCTCTGTACGAACCTCAAAACCTTGGAATAAAAACGGCGTTTCGCGCCAAGGTCTATCGAGTTCGTACACGTACATGCCGATCTTGAGATCGCGTGTACTGATTTTGAGTTTCATGTGGCTCCACCGCGTCATTCATCTAAGGTTTAATGACTTACCTTTAGTGCTGACGCTCGCTGTCCTAGAAAATCAGGGAGTTACGATTTATTAAGTGTAGTCAGCTTTTGTGGGGTTACTTGGGGAACGACACCCTGCCAGAAGATAAGTGGCAGATTTTCCTGGGTTATTCGGTAGGACTAAATTGGGTATAGGGTGCAATTTCGCGTAAAACCGAGGTCGCGTAGGCCCCAGACGGCAATCCAAAGGCGATTTCCACCACCCCCTCTTCCACCCACCCGAACGCCAAATCGCGCGGCATTAATCGCAATGCACGCCGTTCTTGCTCCATCCCGGCGGCGGCTAACCCCTGCGCAAACAGTGAATAACGCTGTGCAATCGTCTCCTCGCGTACACGAACGTCTTCACGACTTGGCGGTTCGCCGCGACCCCAGAGAGGACCGCTGGGATGAATATCGATTTCCTCAAGTCGGCGACGAATAACGTCGTCGATGGTGTCCGGCACGAAAAAGCTATTGGTGCCGTGGAGAATAAACACTTCCCCCGTTAGCGGCGAATGCCAAACACCATCGTGCACACGTTGG
>JAHFQD010000181.1 GCA_023266455.1 Candidatus Muproteobacteria bacterium | reverse complement strand
GATCGCGGATCGATACGGGCATCTACGCGTCGTTATCGGCGGCATTATTTTGATCGCGATCGGTAACACGCTGACGCCGTTCATGAGCAGCGCGTCTGGACTGATCTTAAGCATCGGCGTGATTTCAGCTGCCGGCGCCGGCGCCGCGAGTTTCTCGGTGCTGATCGGCGCGGTCGCGCAGCGCGTGCCCGCCGAGCGCCGCGGCATGGCGACCGGCGTGCTCAATGCCGGCGCGTCGTTCGGTCAATTCGTTTTCGCGCCGTTACTGCAATTGCTCATTATGTTGTTCGGTTGGATGGGCGCGATGTGGTCGTTGGCAATAATTACCCTGGGTGCATTGCCGATTGGCCGCGCCTTGAGAACGAAACCTGCGCCGCAAGCCGCGACCGCCGCCGCTAGCGCAAGCGATGGCGGTCTCCGTGCCGCCTTACGCCAAGCGTTGAAAGATCCGAGTTATATGTTGTTGCACGCCGGTTTCTTCACCTGCGGTTTCCATGTCGCGTTTCTGGTGACGCACTTGCCGGGCGAAGTAAATCTTTGCGGGTTGTCAGCGTCCGTCGCGAGCTGGTCGCTTGCCATCATTGGGTTTTCCAATATCTTCGGCAGTCTCGTCGCCGGTTGGGCGATTCAGCATTACCGTAGCAAATACGTGCTGGCGTGGATGTATGCCTCGCGCGCGGTGCTGATCGCGCTCTATTTGCTCGCACCGAAAACCGCGCTAACGTTTTATATCTTCGCCGTCGGCCTCGGCTTTACCTGGCTCGCCACGGTTCCACCAACCGCGAGCGTCGTCGGTAAATTGTTCGGCACCCGCTATCTCGCGACACTGTTCGGTCTCACGCTGTTATCGCATCAGACTGGCGCTTTCTTTGGTGCCTACCTCGGCGGCTTAGCGTTCGCGCAGATGGGGAATTACGACTGGATTTGGTACGCCGACATCGCGCTCGCGGTAGCGGCGACGTTGTGCAACTTGCCGATTCGCGAACAACGTATCGTCGCGGTGCTGAAAACGGCCTGAGCGTTTGTCCGCGTGCGCCGATAGGCCCAGGGAAGAACCGCGATCGGTTAATAAATGATAAATTCCCAACGTGGATCGGGCGACGAAATCACCGGGTAACGATTTAAAACACGCCATCGCGGATGCGGGTTATGTCTTCGCGCGCGCGGACGCAATGCGGCGCTTGCTTGAGCAGCACGGATCGCTCGCCGATTGGTCGGCGTTCACGGCCAGTTGGAACGATTTGATGCTGGACACCTACATGGTTGATCGCGGTCGTTATCGCCGCCGCCGTCACGCGGTGTACGCGGCGACACCGAACGGCATCGTGCGTCAATCGCATCGGCCGCATTATCAGAGCCTCGATTACAACCCGCTGCACGGCGGTGTTGATAGTTGGTTCGAACCGATCACCGATGCGATCGGCGACGGCGCGAGCATGAAAACAATTTTGAATTTCTGCCGCGCCTTGTTCGGCGAACTGGCGCCGACGGTGCGTGCGTGGCATATCGAGCTACATCAATTCCGCATCGAAGCGCACGCCGACGAAAAGGGACAGCCGACGCCCGAAGGTATGCATCGAGACGGTGTCGATTATGTGTTGGTCCTGCTCGTCAAACGCCAGAACATCGCCAGCGGCACCACCACGATTCGTAATATCGAAACCGGCCACACCGACAGTTTCACCCTCACCGAGCCCTTAGACGCCGCCTTGGTCGACGACGCCCGCGTTCATCACGGCGTTACCCCGGTCGAGCCGCTCGACCCTTCCGCGCCGGCGTATCGCGACGTCTTAGTCGTCACGTTTCGCACTCAGCCCCAATAAAATACTTAAAATTAAGGTCTTTTTCGCATCTTTCAGTTTTCAGCCGTTCGTAACCTGCCCTTAACCTTGCCTCGCTAAGCTGCCTCTCGCTGGAACAAGTTGTCGCGTTCCGGCGAGCGGAATAGAAAAAATAATCGAGGCAAATATTATGAGCTGCAACCTTAGTTTGAACGGAAGAAAAAACATCCAATCCAGCGCGGAATATTTAGATGCGCAGGGAAATTACCACGGCGTCGATGAAGTAAAAGTAAATCAATGCCCAGAGAAGACGCTGTCGGTGAAGACGTCCGATCGCGATTTTGCGTGGGACAAATTATCCGGTTGGGGTTGGGCGCCGGGTCTGTGAGCACGCAGCGGCGATGTTTCGTTAATGTAACGTCTCCGCGATTTCGAGTTGTGCGGGTTTTTTGCGCTTGTCGTCGTAAGCAATCGTCCACCCATAATCTTGCGCGAGCAGGAAACAACTGCGCTCGGCGAGTGCTGAGATCGCTAGCGCTGGATTAACCCCGAGCGGCGTCGGCACAACGGCGCCGTCCATGACATACAGTCCGCGGTGCACCGAATCGCGCGACTGTCCGTCGTACACCTGACCTTTGTGATTCACCACGCCACGCGCGCTGTCGTCCGCCATCGGACAACCGCCGAGCGGGTGGCCAGTAATCAAATTGTGATCCGTTAGTTCATTCCACACGGGATTCGGAATATATGTTCCGCCCCAAGCCTGCGCCGCACGCCGGATCCACGCCGCCGCTTGTTTGAGCAGCGGTTGCTCGCCGGCGCGGGGCCAGCGAACGCGCACCCGATCTTTTTCCAAATACAGTTGCCCCGTCGCGTCGTCGTGCACCATCACCAGACAGTCCATGGTGTTGTTGACCGCGCCGGTGCGGGCGCCGAATAATTTACTTTTGATCACGCGCACGATTTCGCGCAGCCGATCGCGCCAACCGCGATCGGTGTCGGTGCCGGTTAACAATGCCGTGGCTTCGAGCATCTTCGGTAAGAAGGGCGCGATGGCGCCAGGGAAGGTGCTGACGATGAACACCATGCCGTCTTTCACGTCGCGTCCGTCGCGCAGGTCGATCATCTCCGTCGTTGCCGGGCCGATCGGTTTTTCCGTCGTCGTCGAGCGCGTGCCCATGCCCACCGCGCGCATTTCGCGGTCGGCGTTGTACGCCAAACCGAGCATGTCGCCGTTACCGGAAAAACGGCTGCCGACGTGCGGCGACAACAGCAAGCCCGCTTCCCCTGAGCGCAACAAAATTTCCGTGCTGCCGAGCGTACCGGCGGCGAGGATGACGACGTCCGTTTCCAAGACGACGGGTTCATGCGTTTCACCGTCGACGCAATGCACCGCCCAACGTTCGCCGCGCCGCTCCACGTGCCGCACTGATAGCTGGGTATAAATTTCCGCACCGTGTTTGGCGGCGTCCGGTAAATAATTCATCAGTACGGTGTTCTTCGCGCCGTAGTTGCAGCCCGTCATGCAGTCGCCGCAGTTCACGCACGGCGTTTGCGGCACGCCGACGTGGTTCACGCCGTTTTCGAATTGTTGGAAATTAATAAACAGCGGCGCGAGTTTAAATGGCTTTTGTATCGCCGCCGCGCATTCTTGCATCGCTTCCATGCGCGCCAGACGCGGATAGCGATCGGGATAGGTCGCCGGTTTCAACATCGCCTCCGCGTGCTCGAAAAAAGTATCGAGCGCGCCGTCGCGGCGGATTTCGTCGGGCCAGTTTTCATCGTGAAACACGCGTGGGTCCGGACGCAAGGCGACCGAGGCGTTAATGAGCGACGTTCCACCGAGGCCGCAGCCGACGATGACATTCATCTCCGGGTTGTAACGAATGTCGAACAACGCCGTCGGCGAACCGAGTCGACCATGCGGCAAATCGGTTTGCACTTCCTTCATCAACCCCAGTGCGGTATTCGGATATTCCCCCGGTTGCCGCTCCTTGCCGCGTTCGAGCACGCACACGCGCCGCCCGGCGCGCGCCAAGCGCGAGGCCGCAATGCCGCCGCCGTAACCGGAGCCGACGACGATGATCTCGTAGGAAGAATCGAGGCGATCTTTGGATAGCGACAGCCGTGTCATGTGTTTCTCCGTTATGCGCCGCCTTGCGCTGGAATGCCTAATAAAGGGCAGGGAAGTATAAGAGTTTTCGCCGATTGAGGCTTGAATCCTCGAGAACGGCGAGGGCAGATTTGCCTGGACCGCCGCCTTCCCCCGTTCGGTTGCAAACCAACCCCCGGTGGTTTAGTTTCCCCCCTTCACGCCGTCATTCCCGGCGTTTACCAGCTAGGGGTGCCTGCCTAAGCGGGCTGAGAAAAACCCTTCGAACCTGACCCGGTTAATCCCGGCGTAGGAAAGCTGCCTGATTCGCTCGTAGCTCCTGCGCCATTTTTGTAATCGCCCAAGCGGCGAGGAGTAACGATGAGCGCCATCCCCAAAGAATTCCTGAACAAAGCCGCGACGTTGTCCGAAGAGGCGACGCGCCCGTTTCCCAATTCGCGCAAGATTCATGTCCAAGGTTCGCGCGCCGATATTCAAGTCGGCATGCGTGAAATTACGCAAACGCCGACGCGCATGAACGAAGGCGTCGAAGAAAATCCGCCGATCTATATATACGATACCTCCGGCCCCTACACCGACCCGGCGGCGCGCATCGATTTATTAAAAGGTCTGCCCGCGTTGCGGCTGCCGTGGATCTACGAGCGCAACGACACCGAGACGCTTGCGAATTTCACTTCTGAGTTTTCGATCCGGCGCCACGCCGACCCCGCGACGGCGCATCTGCGCTTCGAGCACATTAAAAAACCGCTCCGCGCATTGTCCGGACGCAACGTCACGCAGATGCACTACG
>JAHFQD010000180.1 GCA_023266455.1 Candidatus Muproteobacteria bacterium | reverse complement strand
TCATTCGATCTCGTCTTAGGCGAATCGGTGGGATACGCACGCCGGAGCACCGCCGTAACGCGTAACTTCTATCTCAAGGACCGTGCGCCATGTCTATCGCGGTCGCCACCTATAACATTCACAGTTGTGTGGAAGGTGACATGCGGATTATCGCCACCCATCTTGGCCTATTATCGGGGGAACGTCGTCTGCAAATGCGGAAATTATTGGCGTTACTGATGGGCAGCGGCGTAGAACCTACGGTTTTGTTGAGCGATCTGAACGAATGGTTTCTGTGAGGAAGGCCGCGGCGCTGGTTGCATGCTTACTTCGGTTACACCCGAACACCGGCGATCTATCCGACGTTCTTTCCCGTCTTTGCGCTCGATCGTATTTGGATTGAGCCCCGACACGCATGGCGCAACTACCCGTCGTGGCGACGGCCAATATTCGCGCGGCGTCGGATCATCTACCGCTACGCGCGGTTATCCACCGCTAATTCGTCTACAGCGTCACCGACGCCACGGAGACAACTTTAACGGTCGGTTCGAGCTCTTGATATGACAACACTGGCACACGCGACAATTCGACCTCGGTCAGCTTGCGCAGATAAGGCCGGATTTCGAGCGACGTCAACAATACCGGCGTTTGCCCACTGGAAGCGCCTTCAGAAGACGAAAGTGCCTGTTTAATTTTTTCGATCAACTGGCGATTGGTGGCAGGATCCAGCATCAGCACCACACCCGCCGACGTCTGCCGCATCGACTGACGCAGTTGATCTTCCAATTGCGGATGCAACACGATCGCCGGTAGCGAACCGTCGGATGCGGAAAAACGGTGCGAAATGTAGCGCGATAAACTAGTGCGCACGTATTCCGTCACCAATACCGTATCTTTCTCGCGCGGCGCCCATTCGATCAACCCATGCGCGATGGCACGCAGATCGCGAATCGAAATTTCTTCGCGTACTAAACGCCTTAATACTTCCGTGAAGCGCGGCAACGGTACGTTGCGCAACAATTCCTTTTCGAGTTCCGGGTATTGATCGGCGAGGCGTTTCAACAAGAACTGCGCTTCTTGAATACCAACGAATCCGTCGGCATTGCGACGCATTACGCGCATCAAATGATGCGCCAGTGCATGCTCCAACGAGTAGAAACGATGTTTGCCCCGCTCAAGCTGCGCTATTTGTTGCTGCGATACCCACAAAGCCGGCTTGCCCAACATCGGTACATCGCCTTTCTCGTATTTGATCGCCTTGTCTTGAGACAAGGTCGCTTCCGACTCCGACACTAATACGTGATCGCCGCGCAACTCGCCCTGTTCTACCGGAATTTCGTGGAGATAAATCTTGTACATGCCTTTAGCCAACCGCTCCGACGTCTGCATGACAATACCGGGGAACGGCAGACCGAGATCGAAAGACAAATGTCGTCGCGTCTTCGCTAGCTCTTGTTCGAGCACATTTGGTGTCACGATTTGATCGAAACCGGCGAACATTTTTATCGCCACGGGCACGGTCAATGGATGATCGGACGAATCGAGCATCGTCGGTATTTTCTCTGTGCCCTCTCGCCGTAATGCTGGCATCGGCGTGGCACCGGGCGATTCATAACGACGATGACTCGGCAACAAGTAGTAACCAGAGACGCCGACGAGGGCCGACAATACTAAAAACTGGATTTTGGGAAAACCTGGAACCCACATCAAACCGAAGATCACACCGCTGCCGATTAACAGCGCTTTAGGATGCGCTTTAATTTGCGAAGCGATTTCTTCGCCCAAGCCACGCTGTACACCGCCGTCGGGGCTACCGACCCGCGTGATGATAATACCGGCGGCGATCGAGACGAATAATGAAGGAATCTGAGACACCAACGCGTCACCGATGGTCAGCACGGAATACGTGCGCAGGGCGCTGTCCATATCCATACCCTTGCGCAGGGTACCGATCGCCATACCGGCGAGAATATTGACCGCCGCGATGATCAAGCCCGCGATAGCGTCGCCCTTCACGAACTTCATGGCGCCGTCCATCGAACCGTACAAATGACTTTCGCGTTCGAGCTGACTACGGCGCGCGCGCGCCTCGTCTTTGTCGATGATACCGGCGCGCAAATCTGCGTCGATGCTCATCTGTTTACCGGGCATCGCGTCGAGGGTGAAACGGGCGCCCACTTCGGCGATACGCTCCGCGCCTTTGGCGATAACGATGAATTGCACAATGGCGATAATCAAGAATACGACCGCGCCGACAATGATATCGCCGCCGACCACCATGTTACCGAACGTGAAAATGATTTCGCCCGCGTAGGCGTTCAACAAAATCTGTCGCGTCGAGGCGATATTCAGCGATAGGCGAAACAACGTCGTGAACAACAGCAACGACGGAAACGTCGATAATCCAAGCGGAGAACCGATGTACATCGCCACCATCAGCAAAATCACCGATACGGTAAGGTTCATGGCGATCAGCGTATCGAGCATGAATGGCGGCAGCGGCAGCACCATCAGCGCGATGACCGCGATGATCAGCAGCGCGAGCAGCAGATCGCTTTGGCGCCCGAGCGATCTCCACGAGGCCGATTTCTTGATGTCTGAAAATACGTTTGCCATATTTGCTAGTCTCGATGAATCACGTGTTTACTTTTTTTCCTCTCCCTGCCGCAACCCACGCGCCCAACGCAATACCGCTGCCACCGGTTCGATGAACTCGTCGGGGATATACTGATCTACCGGCACCCTTTCGAGCAGACGCCGCGCCAGATCGACATTGCGTAAAACGGGAATACCTTCTTCTTCCGCGATCTTGCGGATTTGCTGGGCGATGTGTCCCTCGCCCTTGGCAACGACTAGCGGCAAATCCGTTTTGCCGTCTTCGTAATAAAGCGCGATGGCGACATGGGTCGGGTTGACCACCACCACGTTCGCTTTACGCACGTTATCCATCATGTTGCTAACGTTGATTTCATGATGCAACTGGCGCCGCCGTCCACGGACGTGCGGATCGCCTTCCATTTCTTTGTACTCGCGCCGCACTTCTTCCATCGACATCTTGTTGCGGCGGATGAAGTTCCACTTTTGGAACCAAAAATCAAAGGCGGCGATAGCGATAAAACATCCCAGTGCCGACCACGACAAAATACCCAGCGCTTTGGATGCTAACGGCAAAATACCCCCGAGCAATAACCAAGGCGCACGTAACAGGGTGGGCAACATACTGACCACGATGACATACACCACTACGCCCAAGATAGCCGTTTTCAAAATAAGTTTGATCAATTCGATCACGTTTTCCATCGAGAACAGGCGCTTCGCGCCTTCGATCGGATTAACGCGATCGAGCTGCGGCATGATGCCTTCGATGGAGAAAACGGCGCCGACTTGCATGTAAGAAATCAACACGCTGACGACGAATAGCGCCAAGATGAGCGGCATCGGAATTAAAATCGATTGGAAAAATAAATCCGCGGTCCAATTCATAATATCGGATGATGAAACAAGCGCCTTGTAATCAGCGGTCGTCACGCGATACAGCACGCCTTTGAGTTGATCCACCATGTGCGCGCCGGCGAAATAAAAGTAAGCCACGCACATAACCAATACGGCCGTTGGCGTTAAGTCCTTACTTCTCGGCACCTGTCCGCGCTTGCGCAAGTCGCGCAAACGCTTAGCAGTTGGTTGTTCGGTTTTCGATTGGCTGGATTCTTGGCTCATTGCAAAGCCCCCCGCAACGGCACTAACAGGCGATCGAAATTACTAATGGGGAAGAATCGAATCGACTCGGACATACCGATCGTGTACACCACCAGCATCGCCGCCATGATCAACACCTTCAAGGGCAACGACAGAAAGAACACGTTCAGTTGCGGCGCAAACCGCGCTAGATAACCGAATGCGAGTTCCACGACCAGCATCAAAATCACGAATGGCGCTGAAATCTTTACCGCTAGTACCAACATTTCACCGAGCATTTCGGTCGATACTTGAATCAATTTGGCGTTGCCGACTAGCGGGGTCATGCTGGACAACGGCCATATGCGATAACTTTCGAACAACATACCGATCAAACCGAGAAACCCGCCTGTGATCAAAAACAGAATCGTGAATACTTGCATGAACAAGGTACTAACTAACGATTCATCGCGTTCGGTCAACGGATCGATCGTCGTCGCCATGCTAAGACCGGCTTGAAATTCGATGATAGCGCCGGCGGCATGCACCGCCCAAAATCCGATACTGGCGAGAAGCCCCAAGATCATACCAATGGCCGCTTCTTTCGCGGCGTATAACGGCATCGTCGTCATCGAAATGTGCGTTACCGACTGATCCTGAAGCGCTAGCGGCAAAAGTGCGACCGCTAAAGAACCGACGAGAATAGTTCGCACCATCGTCGGAACCGTATTACCGACGAACATGGGTATCACGGAAAGCGCTACGGTCATGCGTGCCATCAATAACGAAACCACCGTCATTATCTGGATAGCGTTGGCACCGTAATCCAGCATGGTGGCGTTACCGGTTACCTAACCGAGGGGATAACAGACAACATGCGATCGGTGAAATTCAGCAACTCGGCTCCCAGCCATGCCGAGGTCAGCGCGATCGCAACGATCGTTGCGACGAGCTTTATCGCGAACGCGATCGTTTGATCTTGTATCTGCGTTACCGCTTGCAGAAACGCGACGATGAGTCCGACGATGCCGGACGCCAAGATGGCA
>JAHFQD010000007.1 GCA_023266455.1 Candidatus Muproteobacteria bacterium | reverse complement strand
AAGAACCACTGAACAAGAAGGATCAGCTCCAATAACACAGCGCCCACCCTCTTCTAGCGGCGCCTCGGCTCCGAGATGCAATCCTTTAAGTATGCGGACTTGCCTTTTCACTCGACTGCCTCTTGTTAAGGTTTAAAGCTGAATACCTGATTACCTTACCGAGCTCACATCTGTGAGCCAATATTCTGCCCTAGATTTGTAGGGAAAAAAGCCCTATCACCTAAGCTTTCCGGACCTTGCAGTATTGGCTTAATTTCATTAATAGAAACCGCACTTAATAAGTCGCGCAACAATACAGCCAAGTCTTGTTGACGATGATTAAATCGGAAACAGACCTCACCCATATAAAGGTGAAAAAATTTGCTAGGGATTTTGCGATAAAGCTGTAAATGCTGCTTGGCGTAATTCCAGAAAGACTCTAAGAAATCCGCGGCCATTGTTACGCTACCGGACCGTTGCATCACAACGTATCCACCTTGCAATTTCAAACTTGCGAAGGCTCGACCCGACGGCAAGGTAAATACGCCGCCTAAGGGAGCACATTCGCGCAATAAACGTACAACTTCACTGGCGTTCCACGAAGACGCACCAGGAATCCGTAGTTTTCCAGTGGCGTCGATTTGGAAACCAATCAAAATAACTCGATCAGCTGCAGCCCATCCGCGCATACTGCTTCGTCCGCTTAACGCGTCCGGACGCGATTCGACCATTTGAGAAATAGGTTCATGCAGATGCTCCGCGAATGCGCAGCAAGCACGAGCCAATCGATAAAAACGCTCTTTGCTGCAAGGTGAAGCATCACCTTCCGCGCGCTGTTGGTATACAGAGATACCACGCGCGAAAGATTCGATTAAACGATCTTTTGATTCGGGGCTAAGCCGCACCGAATCCCATACTGATGTCCAACTAAAACGGGTGCCACATCCTTGGCATTTAAACCGTCCGTCACCGAGCGTCCATGCCCCCGTATGTTTACAACGTGGGCAGTGCTTCATGGTAGTTGCCTCTTAACCCCACCCCTTCCGATAGGCCACGCTAACTTGCGGTAACGTGGAGGGCTGATCATAACCGTTTGAACGAAGACCTATATCATGAACTTCTGAAGCCCGGCACAACCCTATGCATGAATAAGTCCATCCAAGACCCGCACACTCTGCTCTTCGGACCAACTGTTTTCTACTAACCGAAAGTATAGGGAAGGAACATTAAAAATACTTTACAAAACAAATAGTAATAATAATGTAATGAAATATTTTAGTCTTTTTTCACAAAATCATTTTAAGACACGGATATTTTAGATAGATAAACAAAATAGCATACGCGACTGGTACTATCCTCGAGAGGTGAAACCCTACCGACTGTCGCGACCCTCGAATTCCACAACGCTATACCGGGATTTTCCTTCAGTTCAGCGTATGAAACGTATCGCTAGCGTCGCCTTTCTCACCTTTATAACGTCTCTGGCACCAACCGGTGGTACCAGCGCGAACCAGGACGGTACTATTTATTGGTATGGTGGCGACTTCCCCCCCTATTCCATCGTGGCCGGTCCGAAACAAGGACAAGGAATAGCCGATCAGCGCAAAGATCTTCTGGTCGAATATCTACCCGAGTTTCGCCATGAAACCATTCATGCGACGACGGCGCGTATCCTCCAAGAGATCAAAATCAAACCGAATGCCTGCAACGTCGCCTACCTAAAAACTCCTGAACGCGAAGCGATTATGGAATTCTCAGCGACGCCGATTCAGTGGATCCTACCCAACGGCATTATTACCTCTCGCAATCGATTGCCCGTTTTAAAACGTTTTATTAACGATCGCGGCGAATTAAAACTGGACGCATTTTTAAACACCGGACAATACCGCCTCGGCATTATCGCCGGGCGCAGTTTCGGCACGGGCATCGACGCCGTCTTGAAAAAATATAAAGACAAAAATTTATTGGTAACCGTTCCTTCACGCGATCACTCCGCGAGTCGCCTTCTCAAATTACTCAATCAAAGTGAATACGAAGCGATCGTGGGTTACGCGATCGAACTCAATTACATTATTCGCGAACTCGGACTGAACGCGGGCGACTTTGTCTTCCTTCCGGTAGCCGAAGAACCGTCTCTCATTCCTACGTACGTCGTTTGTTCCAAATCCGACGTCGGGAAACACGTGATCGCGACAGTCAATCGCGCAATCACAGACACGAAAACAAAACAACGCGTGGAAACGTCATATCGAACTTGGCTCGCGGGAGAAAATCTCGCACTCTATGATCGCTTGCAGCAACAACTGCACAACGAACGATGACGCCAGACAACATCACTCCACTGACCTCAGCGCTGGTACGCAAGATTTTTTCAGTGTACCTCGCGTTCGCCATCGCGCTGACGCTGCTTCAGATCGGTGTGGAGTACCGCAACGCGTATTCCAACGTCGTCGACGAAATCGATTCCACCATCCACGCGTTTCAACCGGGCATCGCGGACGCGTTATGGAATTACCAAGGTCCTCTACTCGACTCGATCGCTAAAGGCATGGTTAACAGTAGCGCCGTCACCGGCGTTGAAATTGGCGACACCTCGGAACGCATAAAAATCGCCATGGCGCGAGAAGGGAAACAGATCAGTGCGCAGGGCATATCGAAGCGCGTTGAATTAACACACGCCAATCCCGACGGCACGATGGATCCGATCGGATTCATCACGCTTTATTCGAGCCATCGTTTGGTCGTCGAACGTGTCAAAGTCGGCGTTATCCTTATTTTCATCAGCTCCGTTATCAAAACCGCAGGTCTGTGGTTCATTATTGTTTTTTTCGCCAACCGTTTATTGGCGGGTCCTTTGCGTCGGTTCACCGAACAAATCGCGTCCTTGAACCTCGCCAAAGAAGCACAAACGCCCCGCATCGATCTCGGTTCGACGTCGAGCGCCGAACTTACGTATTTGCAAGAAGCATTCAACGAGTTGATGCAGAACGCGGTGATTAACAAACAACTCGTCACGCAAAAAGAAGCAGCGGAAGCGGCGAACTTAGCGAAGTCCCGATTCTTAGCGGCGGCTAGCCACGACTTACGACAACCGATGCATGCGATCAATCTTTATCTTGGAACCTTGGCAAGTTTCGATTTGCCCGAACAAGCGCGTTCGCTGGTGGCGAAAACACGCCAGTGCACGCTCGCGATGGATGAAATGTTTCGCGCGTTACTCGACATGTCGCGCCTCGATGCGAGCGCGGTGCATCCGGAAATCTGCATGTTCCCGATCGCTTCGATCCTTCATCGAATCCGCGTGCAGTTCGAACCAGAAGCGCATGCGAAAGGATTAGAACTGCGCGTTGCGCCGTGTTCGATTCTCGTGCGTAGCGATATGGCCATGGTCGAACGCATACTCAGAAACTTCGTCGCCAACGCCATTCGTTATACGGAACGCGGCAAAATTCTCGTCGGATGCCGGCGCCGAGGTTCACTCTTACGATTAGCGGTTTACGATACCGGACCGGGTATTCCCACCGATAAATTCCGCGCGGTTTTCGAAGAGTTCTATCAGTTGGGTAATTCGGAACGCGATCGAACAAAAGGATTAGGTTTAGGGCTCGCCATCGTGGATCGTCTGGCGAAATTATTATGCATACCGGTTGTGATCGAATCGCAGCTCGGACAAGGATCGATCTTCGGCATCGATCTTCCGCGCAGTGATCATCGAGAAACACCGACGTTGGGAAAATCCCCCAAGAAGCTCGAGCCGACGCAACTCAACGGACTATTTGTCACCGTGATCGACGATGAAGAACCCATTTTGGATGCGACGCGATCGCTGCTTGAGCAATGGGGATGCACGGTGGTGACAGCGACCTCCAGCGCCGAAGCGATCATCCGATTAGCAACCGCCACGCGCGCGCCCGACGCACTGATTTGCGATTACCGATTACGCGGAGAAGAAAACGGATTAAAAGCGGTTTCGGCGCTACGTATGGAATTCAACGAAAGTATTCCTGCCTTGCTAATAACCGGCGACACGGCGCCGGCGCGCATTCAAGAAATTCACGCGAGCGGGTTATCGGTTTTACACAAGCCCATTGAAGAAGAAGAACTCAAGAATACGTTACTGCAGATTATTAGGAGTGGGACGGCCCGTTCGCCGGCGGCGGCGGTTCCTCCCCATACAAACCCAGACGACGAGCTGCCAACACCGCCTGCGTCCGATTCGCCACCCCCAACGCCCGAAAAATAGAAGACACGTGCATTTTGACTGTGACTTCCGCTAGATCTAACCGCAACCCGATTTCTTTATTCGAATAACCGTTCGATAACAGCACCAGCACTTGGCGCTGGCGCGGTGTCAGCGACGGCAATGATTCTTCTAAGAAAGCGGCTTTACCGGACTGCGAGATCCACGCTGGCTGTTCAGGTAATTCCCCCGCCAATACCCGGCGGACGATGTCGGACAGAATATCGGTACCGATCGTTTTCGAAACGAAAAATTGGGCACCTGCGCGGAGTGCCGCCGTAACATCGCGACGGTCCTCTGAGGCTGAGACGACTATTAAGGTAGCGTTCGGACAAGTGCGCCGCATGGCCATTACCGCCTCGGTGCCGCTGAGACCGGGTAACCCCACATCGAGCAAAATCAAACGTAGTTCCGAAATATTGGCCGCACTACGTACACCCTCTTCAACCGAACTAACTGACGTTACTTTCGATTCGCCGAGGATGGCATGCAGCAAATGTACTAAGGCGTCGCGGTATAACGGATGATCTTCGACAACGAGCGCCGAACCGACTATTTCCGATTGCTGCAAATCTTGAGAATCACGCATTTATCCATTTATCCCTACTGATCGGATACCTTTAATTAAGGACTCCTACCAGGATACTACATACAACTATATGACAATGGTGAATTTCGGCTCGAAATATCTGTATTTCCCCGACGATTTTACGATCTCAAACACTAGATTGAATTTAACCGACATGTTCACGACGGCGCGATCGACAACCTTCACGCCATAGACAGTCTCTTCTTCAAGCGCGAGAATGCCGTCTGCTTCAGGAGAGGTGGCCGAGCGGTTTAAGGCGGTGGTCTTGAAAACCACTGACTCGCAAGGGTCCGGGGGTTCGAATCCCTCCCTCTCCGCCATTCTCCGCGTTCCCCTGTCAGTCAGGTTGTCGAAATAAAAGCCATGGCACTCGTCTTAACGCCATAGGCACACCCAGC
The DNA here is from genome assembly GCA_023266455.1 of Candidatus Muproteobacteria bacterium. GTDB lineage: Bacteria > Pseudomonadota > Gammaproteobacteria > Acidiferrobacterales > Sulfurifustaceae > JAHFQD01. The sequence goes on along the minus strand of JAHFQD010000007.1, from coordinate 11,016 downwards.
GCTGTCCAGCCCCAATCTCTCTACTTTTCAACTTACCTACTTTCGTAGGTGGGCGTCGTTATCTCATTGTCACAATCCCTCGCTAACGTACTGCACGTCGAACTTATCCGCAAAAAACGTCGAAATTTCAACGAAATATCGAGCCAAGAATTGTGCACCTTCTTCTCTCTTAGCTCCCCATGTACCTTCCTAGCGTATTAACCGCTCCAGTCGTTCGAAACAATAATGTTTCGAACGATGTTGCATTGGCGCCGCCGCCCCCTCCACCTCCTCCTCCTCCCCCACCACCGACGGATACGGTTCTCAAGACACTCGGCTCTAAAGTCGATGCCGCTAACGCGCAGGTCGTTAACGCCGCCACCGTGCTCGGTAATCCGCAGTCCACCGAGGCGCAACGCGCGCAGGCACGCGCTGATCTAAAAACAGCGCAAACCACGCTCGATGGGTTGGATAAAGAGTTGACCACCGCGCAGGCCGGTCCCAATGCCTCGTGGGCGACGACGCAGTTGGAGCGTACGTCGTATGCCAGGCAGTTGATCCCGATCGCGCAGAATGCCGATAAGGCTTATAACGCCGCCTTGAGTGCTTATGGCACGTCGGAGGCGCGGGGCGCCTCGACCGCCGCCAAGATCGATTTTCAGGTGAAGGCCGCGGACTTCCAGGTGTATAGCGCGGATATGGATGTGATGATCGCGCGTCTGCAGGGGAAGTCGGAGATGGAGGTCTCGACGTTGAAGGATGGGTATGAGGCAACGGTCGATCAGGCGAATGTGGCGCATGCGGCGGCGTCTCTGCAGCAGGTGCAAGGAACGAGTGCGGAGCCGGCCGCGCAGGCGGCGTTTACGACGGCGGTGTTGGCGGCCGATGCGAATGATAAGCATCGGATGCTCGGTCAGGCGCATGCGGCAACGCTCGCCGCGGAGAAGGCGTGGACGGATGCGCAGGCTTCGGGGGCGTCCGCGCAGGTGATTACGCAGAAGAAGATCGCCTTTGAGAATGCGCGGGAGTTGGAAGCGAAGATTAAGGTGTTCAGTGATAAGTCGGATGCGACGTTGTCGTTGTTCGTCAAGACCGGTGTCACGGATGAGGCAGGGGCCACGACGAATTTAAATGCCGCCGCCTCGGCGTGGCAGAGTGCGTTGCCAGGACAGGTGCAGCCGACATTTAATCCGACGGCGCACGGGTCGGGTAATCAGGGGGAGACGTTCTTCCCGGATAATTATCAGTGGCAGTTCTTTGTCTCGCCGGGGGCGCAGGATGCCAAGATCACGGCGAATGCCGATGGCAGTTATACGATTGAGTTTACGGGGCCGCGCCGACCGCAGGATCCGACGAATCCCAATGGCCCGCATGATAATTGGCGTTATCTGGGTAGTCCGAATGTGCATCAGACGGTGCGGGTGACGCAAGGCGCGGATGGAAATTGGTATGCGCACTATACGACGTCCACTGGTGGGCGTAATGCGAACCCCGTGGATCATCAGATTATGTTGCCCCCAGCAACGACTGCGTATTGGAAGGCGTATGACACGCAGCACGCCGCGCAGGGGGTGCAGTCGACGTATGAGAAGAATTTGCAGGCGTTGCATTTGCCGAATACGCAGGGGGCGATCGATGTCGCGGGTTGGTTGGGTCGCACGGATGCCATCGCGAAGGAGAAGACAGATGCGGATGCGGCGCTGAAGACGGCGCAGACGGCATACTATAAGGCGCCGAGTGATCCGACGTTGAAGATGGCGTATGGCGATGCGTTGGATCGGGTGGCGCGCGCGAATGCGGATGTGGCGGCGTTGAAGGGGATTAATGATTATCTTGAGGTGGAGCGTAAGGTTGTTCAAAACAAGGCTTCGCCCACGGATTTGACGGCCGCGCGGGCAAAGGCCGAGCAAGGGGTGACGCTCGCGGGTAAGGGGAATGCGGATTTCACGCAGCTCGCGCAAGACGTCGATTTGATTAATTTGGCCGCCGGCACGCGCAAGCCCGGCGATCCCCCGACGGCGGTGCCGACAAGTTTGAAGGACGCCAATGCGCTCTTGCTCACGGTCGGGCAGAACGCGCAGACGGTGCGCACGCAGTTGGCGAGCGATGTGTCCACGGCCGAGACTGCGTATACCTATGCGACGCCGGGGGCGGCGAAAGATAAGGCGTTGGTGGATTTGAACGCCGCGCGTACGAAGTTGGCGGTGTTGGATAAGGCGATCGAGGTTTATAACGCCGATCTCAAGTGGGTGGACACGAAGGGCACGAATTTGGTGTTGCATGCCACAAATGATCCGATCATCGGGGCAGCGGCAACGGCACGCTGGACTGGTGGTCCCTCGCTCAATCTGACCGGCGATGCCGCGCATGTGGATAGCATCGTGGATCTGAAGGTCAAGGAGTTGAATGCCTCCAACACCGATCTCACCACCATCACGAACACGCGCGATAAGTTGCATGGTGAGTTGGCCGGCTTGCAACAGAATCTCGAGGCGGTCGACGCCGCGCGCACGAGGAAGCCGATTCTCGATAACGCCATCAGCACGAATACCGATCCCACCACCGGTAAACCGTTAACGGCCGAGCAGTTGGCGATCCTGCAGAAGGAGCAAACGTACGTTAACAAGATGATCGCTTATGGTGAGGGGTTTAACGGGGCAACCGCCACGAATGCGCCGACCTCGGATATCGCCGTCGCGCGCTCGGCCTGGGAAGCGGCCAAGGGCGCGCATCCGGTCGCGCATCCGGCCACTGATACGCAGTTCGGCGATGGCTTCCTGAACTACGACGGTTTCTACGCGATTCCGCCCACGGACGGTAAGGGGTTGGTGAAGTTGGGCGATGGGCGTTATCAGATTTCGTATTACGATCCGGTGTTGGGCAATATCCAGGACGCCACGATCGAGCGTCAGAACGGTCAGTGGGTGTTGCAGGCGACCACGGGGCAGTATTTCGATGATATGGGTAATGTCGTGCCCGATGGCCCGCGGGTGCTCGCCCCTGAGGCGCAGTCGGTGTGGAACGCTTTCGATAAGGCCGCAACCACGGATATTCAGCCGTTGTTGACGGAGGCGAATAACGCGAAAGCCGAGTGGCAGAAGGCGTTGGCGCAAGGCGATCTCACCACCGCGCAGACGAACTACGACAAGGCCTTGGCCGCGCATCAGACGTATGTCGATGCGCATCCGGATACGGCCAACACGCAGAGTGATCCCACGGTCGAGCCGTTGCAGACGGCCGAGACGGCGCTCGATACGGCCAAGCGTAAGGTCTTGGCCTCGGGTGTGCAGATCGATGTCTCGCGCTCGGAGGATTTGGTCGCCGATAACCTCCCCGCCTATATCCGCAATTACGATCCGAATAATCAGGGACAGGTCCGCACGTATAACAACAGTCTCGCCGGCTTGTTCAATCAGAGCGCCGATAACGCCAAGATCTTGAGTCAGGCGTATCTCGATAAGTGGGTCGCTAACAATGGCACGCAGTACACCACCATCGAGACGCGCACGCAGTTGTTTAATGCGGTGGCCGCCGCCTATAACCTGCAGCCCTCGATCGATTTGACCGGGTCCTCGCCCGAGTCGATCGCTTACCTGATGAAGAATCAGGATATGTATGCCACCGTCGATCCAGAAATGCGCAAGATGATCGATAAGGTCGTCGATCGGGTCATGAAGGAAGGCGGCGATCATCCCACCGTGCGCTTTATCCCCATGGCCTATGGCATGGCAAGCGACGGCGCTGGGCAGATCGTCTACAGCGCGTTGGTGGACGTCAAAGGCAAAGGGTATGTGCCGCCCGATGGCTTCATCTATAAAAATTACAACGACATTAGCGATCACAACGAATTCATCCGCGGTGGCGAAGGGTCGCGCTTGGTGTTGCCGGAAGATCCCAACATGTCCTCGTCCTCGATGGTCGATGGGCATTTGAAGTTGACCACGATCGAGGGGCGGCATGAGAGTTGGCGCGAGCGCACGCACTTCGACATAGTCTTGGCCGGTTTGAGTTTGATCGGTGGCTTCATCCCCGGGATCGGCCCTTTTATCGCGGTCGCCGGGATGACGTACTTCTTCGCCGCCAACGCGCATGACTTCGTGCAGAAGCTGGAGAACGGTCATAGTGCCACCGACGGTGACATGATCTTTATGGAAATCACCATGCTCACCATGGTCTTAGGCGGTGGCGCCATGGTCGCTAGTGCGGTCACCCGGACCGCCGCCACGGCCGCGCTCGAGGCCGAAGGCGAGGCCTGGGCCTCGATTAGCAGGGCCTTTAATGCGACCGATGAGGCTTCGATCGCCGTTGCGCAGGATGCGCGTTGGGCAGCGGAAGCGACCGCCGCCGATTTGGGTACGCGGGCACAACGGCTCGAATTTTTGGCCAAGGGCTTAAGCAACACGGGTATCGTCTGGGGTGTGTTCGGCGGTGGGCAAGGCGCGATGCAGTTGATTCAGAACTGGAGTCACTTAAGCAGCGCGCAGCGCTCGGATATGATCGCCAATATCGTCATGAATCTCTCGGCGCCCTGGCATGCCCGTTATGGCGATAAGTTCGTGACCCAGCCGCTGCGTAATGCGTACCAGCGGATGACGCAAACCGGGGAGTACATGCCCGTCACGCAAGATGTCTTCGGTAATTGGGTGAATGCCAAGCCGATGCTCGATGCGCAGAACAAGGAGATCGCGCCCGGTAAAGTGATTCTCTTTGAACCGAAGAACTTTGATCCGAATCTGATCGAACCCGGTAAGGTGATGTCGTTGAAGGATGCCCGAGCGGCCGATGCCGCGCGAAATCCCGCCCCGCCGGCGCCCGTGTCGGAGACAACCGGTGATGGCTCCGCCGCGCGCCCGCGTAATACCGATCCGCTGCGCGCCGATCCGTTCCGTAATCGCGCCGATATGGAGGGGGTGCCCGAGTCGATTCGTTATTTCGTGGAACGGCGCACTGGGGAACCCACGATCCGTGCGCGCGCCGAGGAGGAACGTACCGCTCCCGTGAATCAGCCCGGGCGCACCGATCGCACCGCGCCGGTGAATCAGGTGGATCCCCGACAGGTGCGTGCACCGTCCGGTCGTTATACGGATCAGCGGGTATTGCGCACGATCGGGGAAACCAGCCAAACGGCCGCCCGCGCCGAGACGCAGCGCGAGGCCACGCGCACGCAAGGGGAACGCGAAGCGCAGATCGCCGCGCGCCTTGAAGACGATCAGCGTCAAGATGATCAGCAGCGACGCCTCGAACGCTCGCCCGATCGCCGACGCGTGCGCGGTCAGGCGCCGCGGCGCACGGTTAACGATACGCGCCCCGGCGGCACGGAGCGCCCGAGCGGGCGTCATGACGCCCGACGTCCGGGGGAACCGCCGAGTACGCGCACGTCGGGCGAGACGACAAATCCCACGCCGAGGCCCGATGGCACGACGGCCCGTCTACTAGACCCCGATGGTCGTATCCAGAATTTGTCGCCCGAGGCGGTCGAGCGGGCAATTGGCGAGATGGAAGAATTCGCCGGCGCCACGGCACACCGCCCCGATGATCCGCCGGGTGCGCGGCGCACGGTCGGTGAAGATGAGCCCGGTCCGCTCCCCGATAGCGCATCTGGGCGCACGGCCGCGCAACATGAGTTGGCGCCGGAGGTGCCGATCACGGCGCCCACGCATCCCGACACACCGCCCACGGTGCAGCGCGCGCGGGGTGAAACAGCCCCCGATCCGCTGCCCGTTGGCGAAGGGGCCACCCGTCAACCGGGCACGTCGCACGATCCGGCCGAGGTGTTGCGTCAGTTGGAACAGGAACTCACTCGCGACCCTGGCATTCAGCGCACCTTAAGCGACGTGGCCTATGTCACGCGCGAGGAAGGTCGCAACCCGGACGGTGGCGATCCGATTCCGCTCTCGCGCGGCACACGTGATCCGCGTACGCCGCTCCCCACCGGCGGGCGCACCGCCACGCGCGAGCAGACCGATACGCGGCTCGATCTCACGCAAGCGACGGTCGATGACACGATAAGAGATCATGCTGATCTCGCCGAGCTCGCCGGTCAGCTCCCCGGCCGCACGCTCGATACGCCCGCACGACGTCTCGATACCACCGCAGACCCACGGCATCCGGTCACGGATCAGCCGCCAATGAAGGTGATGAACGATGCCGAGAGCGCGCGCTCGAATGCGGATGCCGAGGGGGATACGGGTCAGCGTGCCACTACCGGACAACATACGGACGCGGATGCCGGCGCTGCTACGGCCAACCCGCGCGGGGGAGAACCGCCGACGATACCCCCGACTATCCGGCTCACGGGACGTGGCGGACATGAACCTAACCACGGCGATGTCTTACGTTGGGCCAATGACCCCAGCGATCCGGTTCGTCAGCAAGCCGCGCGCGAGGCGCTCGATGCATACGGCATTCGCTGGGACACCCGGGCCGCACGCAATCGCCCCGAAGCAGCAGAACACTTCACCCAACTCGAATATGCCCCTGAGGGCGATCAACGCCAGGCGCTCGTCGCGCTAGCACAAGAGCGTTATACCGCCCTACGGAACGCAACCCCAGGTGAGCGCACGACAACCGGTACACGTGTGGAAGACGGCGCCACCGGCCGCCCTGCCGAAGAACTGGACGGCGCGCCTCAGACGCCTACAGGACGCACCCCGGTAGAAAGACCGCGTGGCCGCCAAGAGTGGCAGCAGTATCTCGACAACTTACTGGGTGACGATGCGACACCGGCCACGGATCGCAGTGCGCCCCTGCCTCCTTCGAGCCATCCGCCTTCCGCCAACGATCGCGCAGCTATCGCCGATGTCGTTCGCGCTGCGCAAGACGAAGCGAATCCCGCCTCAACACAGGCGCGCGCCGCACTTGAAGAATTCGGCGTCGCTTGGGATACGCCCGCGGCACGTGCCAATCCGCTCGACTCCACACTCACGCAGCATCTGATCTCAGGCGAAGTTGTCCAGGAACCGGCTGCCCTGATCGCCCGCGCGCAAGAACCATTACCAAACACTGCTCCCGTCGCCGAACAGCACCAGCTCGCGCAAGGCGGCGAACGATTGGAATTCCAAGCGCAGCGCGCCCCTGATCCGCAACTCACTGTCGCACGTGATGGCGGTTTAGCTGAAGGTGAACGCGTTCCAAATCCGGCTGACCTGTCCGCCCTCGAACGCGTTGCCGATATCGAACGACCTGTCGGTACCATTCACCCGGATGACACGGTCCCAGGCACGGTGGAAAGCGATGCCACCCCTGCCGTTATCGTCGATCGTGTTCTGCGCCAGGCCTCGCATCTACCCGATGACGGCACCTCGCTGCAGCCGCCTGATCGTGGACTCGTGCGTCTGGCTGCCGTCGACCCGGCCGCGGCACGCCGAGCGGCCGAAGAATCACACAACCCTGCTGTGCGCGAGGAAGCGGGCCAACCCGGCGTGCGCGCCGCCGACACCGACGCCGCTGCAGGACACCAGTCGGATGAACATGGTCAACCCGGTGGCCGTCAGCCGGGTGCACATCCCGACGAAACCGCCGCCGTGCGCGCCTCTGGCGAAGCGGATCCCACGCAGGTTACGGAAGCGGTAAGACAGCCCGAGCCAATCGAGGTGGAGGCCGCGGTAGTTCCGCCACTGACGGAGGTACGCCAACCGGCGCCGCCTGTTGAAAGAGTCGCTCCATCTGTTCCAGAACCAGAAGTATCGCCTTTAACGGTTAATAACGAACTGCCCGCCGCCGCTGCTCGCCGCCGTCGGCTACAAGGGATGATGGACAAAGTTCCGGATGCCGCAAGATCGCTCTTACCCCCTCGAATGAGAAATCGAATTTGGAATTCCGCTGCTGAGTCTGCTGGCGCTCGAGGCGGAGCACCAGCACAGATCATAAACTCTGCCAACACCGTTCCTATCTCACTAGTTCGCACAACGCCGCGCGTTACTAAAGCTGGCCCAACCAATCCTATACGTAGAGCCGGTGGCGCAACTCGACGCTCGGGTATTACTGAAACAGACATCAACAGAACGATCGACCAAGAGCTTGTAGAATTTTTAGATGGTCTGAATTTTGAATCATTCGCTCGATCCAACGATCAAGCCGATGTATTGGAAACCAACATTACTTTAGCTTTCCACGCATCGCGCGCCGGTGATAAGGAACTTGTTCATCGTGCGATAACTCGCGCACGCGAGTTTGTCGATCAGAGTATTGCAGAAATAAAGCTGAACTCCGCCGAGCTTCTAGTAGACGCGCTGAGCCGTACACAAGTACCGCGTAGAACCGCTGAGATGCATATGTTGCGTAGTTTGCTTTCTTCTGAGCAAGCGATGAGCCCGGCGGAACGCATCGCGTATGCAATCGATGCTATCGAATCGAGCATCAACTTAGATGCTATTCCACCGCGCGACACGAGCCCGGCGGCGATGCTGACCGACGCCTACGGTCGACTCGCTTGCGGCGACATCACGCTGGCGCCGGAATTAGAACGGCTCGTCCCCAGCACCGACCTCCTCGCCCGCGCCCGCGCTGGCGATATGGATGCAAAAACCGAAGTCGGTCGTATGCGCCGTGAAGCCCTCGACTTCATCGCCGCCGATGAACTGCGCGATCAGCCGCTGACACTGAAATTGTTGACCGTGCACCGCTCGCTAAACGAAGCGCTTCATGCGCAACGCGAGGCTAGCGGTCAGTCAATCGATAAAATCGTCTTCGTCACCTCGAATCCGTATCGACGCAAAAGCGCCCCCGGCTCGCATCACAAAGCCGAATGGCGCAATCTCAGCTACGCCTTCATGCTCCATGCGAAAGGCGGCAAACAGGTCGAGTACTACACGACCGCGTCGCGCGAATTCGTCGAGGAAGTCGTCACTTACTTCATGCGGTTCGCACCGCCAGGGGAAGCGCAAGCGGCCCGAGATAGTTTCCTCAGTAATGTCCGCTATGTGAAAGGTAATCGCGATACCACCTCTCTCGCCGATTGTTTGTTGAGTGATTCCGATGCCTTAGCTCAACTACAAGCCGCCGGCCACGAACCGGGTACGGTCATACACGCCTATCTGACCACGACCCCCGACGCTGCACTCACCGCGCTCACTGGTATCCCCATGCAGGCGCTGACACCGCTGGCCGGTATCACGGGATCCAAATCGGGTGGTATTCGCTGGATGCATTATCTCTCCGGCACAGAAAGAAATAAGGCCATGATGGTCTCGCGTGGCGTCGACCCCGACAATATTGGCTACTCAGTCACCTCGTTCCTTGATGCAGGAGGTAATCAAGCCTTTGGCAAACTCAACTGGGCTTTCTCCGGCAGTAGTTTCTACGGTGTCGATGCGAGTAAGGTCCCCGGCGTCCGGCGGTGGATATCCGCGGAAGGTGAATGGACCGGGCCGCGCACACGCCGCGATGCCGAGACACTCGGCGAACATCTGCAAGCGTTCTTCGATAACCCTGTGCGCGATCCGAATGTCGATGTGGAAGTATTCGGACATCTACTTAAAGACGATTTGGCGAAGTTACAACCAAGTGCGACGCTGCTTCAGCGCGCCGGCCGTGGCGATCGAGAGGCAATTGCGGAAATAGCACGGTTGGAGCAGCAGGCGCTCGAACTTAAAACGACTTACTGGCCGAGCGTCCGCGCCAAATTGCAGGCAGAGAAAGGCACGCTTGAAGTCATGGTCGACATCAAAACAGCGAAAGAACTCAGTTCTCAAGCCAAAATCGGCCAACAGGAAGAAGTCCTCGTCAGCGGTCAATCAGTCGACAACAATTACTTCGTCGGCGTCAAATCGCCCGGCGGTATCCCAGAATGGGTCCAACATGCTGCGTATGAATATGGCCGTGTGATCTCCGAAGCCTATACCGCTGCCGGTGAAAACGGCTTCATGGGCGTCGATATTTATGACCTGGTCAATGGCACATTCTGGTTCGGTGAAATCAACGCCCGTAAAACCGCCGTCAACGACGCGATCGATCCAGTGTTGCTCACCCTCGACGCGCAGTTCGATCAATCGAGTTATCTGTTCCATGTCACGCACGAAGGTGAAACTTTCCCAATCCACTATGAAAGTTTCAACTCGGACAAGCTCGCGCCAGACGTCGCCAGCATCAAGTTGGCCCCGGGCGATCTAGAAGCCATCGCCGCCGCCATCGAGGCCGATCCAGCCTTGCGCCTCGATCCCAAAAACGGCCAAGTTGTAATGTTGTTGCCGTATAACAAAGTCGACTTGATCGTCTCGCATCGCACGCTCAGCGAGGTCGAACGTCTGCGGATGCAGGCCGTCAAAATCGTGGAAGCTGTGCTCCGCGCAAGACATCCGGAAGTTGTCGTCGAAGCTCCCCCAGCGCCTCCGTCGCCCCCGAATCATCCGCTACTAATAAAAATGTTTAGAGGCATCGGGGACGCTGCCCGCGTCACATACGATTGGATCAGGGTCAAGGACGCGTATACCGCCGAGGCTACACCGCCGCCTCGTGGACCGGGCGACCCAGATCCTTCCCTACCGGGAGGCGTGTCTCGTACGGATTGGAATAGAACTGTCGAAGCAGAGACCGTCGCCGTATTGGATAGCATCGCATTCCATGATTTGTTGGCATCGCCTGAACGAACCGATGTGTTATCGCTTGAAGCCAATACCGCTTTAGCGATTCATTCATATCGTGCGGCTCAAGAACATCAGGGAGCAGAAGCGAGCGAGCGTGCCCTCAACACCGCGGAGCTAGCCCTTAGAACCGTGCGCGCGGCTATCGATCAGACCGCGGTTCAAAGAAGACTCGGGGTCTTACGTGGCCAGCAAACACGGACTAATCATGAACTTGCGGAAGAACAATTATTAGTCGCTTTACTAACGAACACGAACGTGATGGTTTCCGATCGAACGTCGTTGGGGTTTGTCAACGAGGTCATCGAAAGCACGATTAACCCAGACAACATTACGACGCGCGACACGAGCCCGGCGGCGATGCTGACCGACGCCTACGGTCGACTCGCTTGCGGCGACATCACGCTGGCGCCGGAATTAGAACGGCTCGTCCCCAGCACCGACCTCCTCGCCCGCG
>JAHFQD010000179.1 GCA_023266455.1 Candidatus Muproteobacteria bacterium | reverse complement strand
GCTTCCCGCAAAAATCCAATGATTTGTTCTTCGGTAAAACGCTTCTTCATGTCCGATCTCCTGCATATTATTGGATCGGACTCTAAAGCGTTGTGCTACTCAAAAGTGGGGGGACGTCGGATGCATCTGATGATAAACAAACGCTTATAGTTACTATAGAGGGAAGAAGCTATCGACTTAACGACATTGGATCAGGCCTAGCTCAATTTGTGTTAGTTCTCGCAGTAGCAGCAAAAATACAACCAGAATACATCTTGATAGATGAACCTGAACTAAATTTGCATCCGAGCCTTCAAAGAAATTTCTTAACTACGCTTGCAGCGTATGCGAAATCCGGAGTTATCTTTTCAACCCATAGCTATGGTCTGGCACGAACGAGTGCTCAGCAAATATATTCTGTTCAACGTATTTCAAAACATGAAAGTAGATTGAGTTCGCTTGAAACCACTCCAAGACTTGCGGAATTGCTTGGGGAACTTAGTTTTTCCGGATATAAAGAATTAGGCTTTGAATCAATCCTTTTAGTAGAAGGTCCCAATGAGTTACTAACCTTCCAGCAATGGTTACGGCTCTACAAAAAAGATAGCAAGGTTGTCCTTCTACCGTTGGGTGGTTCACAAATGATAAGAAATATTTCCGATATACAGCTTAATGAAATAAAAAGAATAACCCCAAAAATATCAGCCGTTATTGACAGCGAACGTTCTTCTTTGAATGCTGAACTGGACAACAATAGAAAAAATTTCGTAGAAGCTTGTGGGAAATCAGACATTCCATGCCATGTTTTGACACGACGCGCCTTGGAGCATTATTTAAGTGATCGCGCAATAAAAAACGAAAAAGGATCAAAATACAGCGCGCTCCTACCTTACCAACGCAGAGAAGATATCTCGCCCATGTGGGCTAAATCAGAAAACTGGCGCATCGCACAAAGAATGACTCGCGATGAACTAGACAATACAGATCTTGGCGAGTTTCTTCTAAATCTCTAGCGCAACATTGCCAAAGTTTTTTATATTCATGTTTTGTTAATCACTATCACCAAATATAAGTTTTTTAAAGTTTATATGTTGCAAATTGTTTATCCGTAACCTGAGCGAAAAAATTCGCCATCTGCGACAAAAAAACGTGACGGATTTATTTTCCCTCTACTCCACCTGATAAATAAACGTATTCCCCCGCTTCGTCGGAACCCATCCCGCTTCCATCGCCGCTTCGATAACTGTGCTTAGCCGATCCAAGAACGCGCTCTTGGATCTTGGCATGCCGTACTCGAATTCCTCGAATGGAAATTCAATTACGAGTTCTTTAGTGCGATCGGGTTCTAGGCATACGCTAACGGCGATGCCGCGATACTGGTCTAGGTTGTTCGACACGCCGCCCACGCGGGTCATCTTCCACGAAAGATCGAAGCCTTGAACGGTGATGATGCCTTTCCAAAAGGACGCCATGTGTACTCGCTTTAATGCAATAGTTATTCAGGGATGCGATTTTAAAGCGCGTGGCGAGTAGATCGGAAGAAATATCGAATTTAGTCCATCGCAACGTCGACTTATGCGCCGAAACAGGTCGACATATCGGATGTAACGAAGCGTTATAACGTTCCGCCTTGTCGAATAATTTGCTGCGTCAGCGTCTTGTAGATTTCGAGCCGGTTTTTTGGGAGACAAGAAAAAAATTCATCGTCGGCATTCTCAATCGCCACGATCGCCTTTTGCACCACACTTCTTCCCTTCGCGGTAAACCGCACATTCGTCGCTCGGCTATCTTGGGGCGACGGTGTTCGCGCAACGAATCCTTGCTCTTCGAGATTCCGAATCGCCTTCGACAACGTCATCTTGTCGATCTTCGCGTGTTCGACTAAATGCGATTGCGTCGTGGGTTCTTTTTGTTCTTCGAACCATCGCAGCGACGCCAAGATAGCGTATTGGGTTTGCGTCAGTCCGAACTGTTCTAACACCGTCGACAGTTTGGCTTGCCATAGCGCGGTGACTTTCCACAGCAGGAATCCGGGGCTATCGTCGGCCTTGGTGTATTTGAACGCGGATTTTTTAGCCACGGCGCGCGCGTTCGATGAGTTTTTCGATCTGCTCCGGCGCGCCGTTGGCGACGCCTTCGGCGACGAATTTGCGCCAGAAAAAGGCTAACGGGCCGGTGATGCTAATGGTGCATTTGAGTTCGAGCTCGTCGCCGTGGACGATGATTTCGTGAGCGTCGTACATCTTGGCCAACGGGAAACGGGTGACGTCGGTGAAGATGACGTTCGGTTTGACGTCAGTCAGCTCGATTTTAAATTTCGGGCCGCCTTTGGGTTTGAATTGAAAGAAGGCACCGGTTTTGAGTTCCCCTTCCAACTTCGCGTATTCGATATCGTCTTGCCAGGTGTGCCATTGGTTGATGTCAGTCCACACATGCCAGATTCGCTCCGCGCTCAGTCCTTTTACAGTTTTGCTATAGGTCTTGCTCCACATTTTTCGCCCCGATGAAATGACGGTGAATCCATATAGTAAACTGGTTTACTATATAGGGCAATGTGGCTAGTTAGGAAAACGCCCGTCGGACCCTCGGCAGAAGGTCCGACGCGCGTCTTGTTTAGTTAACGATTGGTAACGGCCGAAGTACTAATTATGTAGAACGGCGTCGCGACCAGCTTTGTGTTCGGTAAGTTTCGGTTGTTCGGATACCAGCATATCGGCGTGACGATGGACGAGTTTCCACGCGCTGCCTTCGCGGCGAAAAACTTCGGTCACGCGTAGGCTCATCGGGACGGCCTCTTCTTTCCCTTGCATGCGCGCCGTTGCTCGTTGGATGCCTACCCAATAAGCGACGCTATCGCTGGCGTCCATTTGCAGAACCTCAAAATGACTGTCGCCGCCGGATTGGAACAGACTGGCATCGAGCCGGTAGGTCGCGGAAACTTCGTCCGCGCCGTCGCGATAACCGCCGCCGGGACCGAAAAAGGTGGCGTTGGAGGTACGCGCGATGATGCGACTCAATGGCTCGGGGTCGCCGTTTACAAAAGCGCGAGCCACTTCCTCGCGTTGTTTCATGAATCGTTCAAAGTCGCGTAGTTCGTCGGTCATGCCGTCTTCCTCGTTGATAAAGCCGTATACAGTTGGTTAGACCCGCATTAGACGACGAGTTCAATGAAGAAAAAGTTATAAAAAATTTAAGCGGAGGAAAAGCGATATGGGCCGTCGGGGCAGATAGTTAGCTACCGCGCAAACAAAATCTTTTCCTCATCCCTTCCCCTCTCCCGAAGGGAGCGGGGTTGAAGCTCGTTGCTTTGAATTACTACGCGAAGGCCAGCGATTTAAGCGAAGGACTAATTTAGTCACCACATTCATGCGTACCAAACGCGCTATCAACTGGGTCGCAGATAGGCGACGCACGCTGCGAACTTCTTTGAGTCTCGGTAGGAAAATCGCGACCGCTAACGCGCGTGCGACGGAAGACGCCACTAACACGATCCACAAGCCGCTGGTGAAATGCCATTCCGTGCCGAAAAGCGTGAAGTCTGTGGGTACATGGGTGCCGAGAAAACCGCCGACCAAGGCGCCGCAGAAGATGGCGCTGCTGGAAAGCGTTTGATGAATCGCGCTGTAAGCGGCGCGTTGTTCGGGTGGCGTCACGTCGTACAAATAATTTCCCGCGCACAGGCTCATGCCGGACCACGCCGCGCCGCCAAGCATTTGGATCGCCATGATCCCCCAGAAGTTGGGCAGTATCAGCCACAACACGGGCGCCAAGGGGATCATCGATCCGGTAACGGCCATGACCACGCGGTTGCCGAAAATATCTGCAAGACGACCCCAGACGTTGTACATGAGAAATTGCACCAACACATAGAACGCCGTGATGGCGGTGAATTCGAGATAAGAAAAGCCGAGGTCGCGCAGTTGGTACAGTACGAAAAACGGCGACGCGATCGCGACGGCGAAATTCATGGCCGCGAAGAATATTGCGAAGCGCGCGAACGCTAACCCGCGTAATCGTGCGAATAAACCACGCAGCGGCGGCAACGATAACGGCGCGAGTTGTTGTGCGGGTTCGTGCATCGCGCCGACTTGTCTCCACGAATAAATGCGCGCGCAGAAAGCGCAGGCGAACAACACCGCGAAGCCGATGCCGGTGTATTCCATTTTCTGCGTGTAATGCAGCCACGTGCCGGCGGCGGTGAGGCTGGCGAAGGTGGTAATGCTCATCAAACGCGTACGGCCACCGAAGAAACGACCGCGACGACGTTCAGGAACGAGATCGCCGATGAGACTGCTCCACGGCGGCGAGGCGAAATGCCCGCCGACGTAATAAAGCGCGACGCAGCAAATAAACAGCTCGACCGCGCGCGCCGGAAACAACAACGGCAATACCGCCATCGGTAACCACATGCACGCTTGCAGAAACACGCCAGCGCGGATCAACGGTTTGCGTTTTCGCAAACGTCCGGCCAGCCACGCGGAGAAAAGTTGCGACAACGAACCGAGCAGCGCCGGCAATGCCGTAAGCAGCGAAATTTGCGCGGTGGTCGCTTTGAGAAAAACCGCGAACGCGGATAAATACGATTCGGCCACGCCGAACATAACCGAGTACGCCATGCCGTCGCGCACAGCATGATTCAGCGAGCGTTGAACTTGCGGGTCGCGTGAGTATCGCCGAATCATGAAAAATAACGTTGGGGAGTGTAGTTGCTTACTATTTAGTATAGAAGCTGTTCCACGCACTCCCCG
>JAHFQD010000178.1 GCA_023266455.1 Candidatus Muproteobacteria bacterium | reverse complement strand
CTTATACGGTGCAATTCGATCAAGTCGGCGCGCTGATCATTTGGTGCAAAGATTCGGCGGGTAGCACGGTGTCCAGTCATAGTACTTCTTATCACGCGCGCTTCGTCGATACGCCGCAGACTTATATATTGGAAAAAGCGGCGCGCGCGCCGCTGGTCATCGAGATTGAGCGCCGCGAGGGGCGCGCCGTCGTCGTCGATGTGCACTAGGCGTCTATGTCGCGTTTTTTAGAAGAGTACGCCAAACATTTCGCGCTTAATGTCGGTCAAGCGCTGCAAGGGTTGCGTTACTTTTTTTCTCACCCTGACATCGACGAGCTATCGCCGAGAGGTACGTTTAAGCACGCGGTGTTTTCAATGCGGTTGCGATCGAAGCGAATCGGCAACGATCTTTTCTTCGCGCTCGTTCCGCCGCACTGGCACCACACGCGCGAAGAACTCGATTCGATGCGGTGCGTACCGAGCGCGAAATGGTTTCAATATGGCTATTGCGCATGGCGCTTTAGCGAATCAGGAAATCCGCAGGACGATTTAACGAGCGTTGATAAAAGGTGGGATCCACGCTGCCGAAAGCCGCAACCTTAAGGTTTCTCGGTTATTCTTATCCATTCGCCGTTCGATAATGAAAAGGGAACATCATGATAACGATCATTGGAGCACCGCTGTCTTCCGCCGACACCTTTACGGTTTCCGGCTCTATCATTCTGCGTGACGATTCAGGCGACGGAATTCAGAAAGTGGACGTCCGTGATCGATTCGGCGTTTTAATTCATAGCGAAACGTTTACTTGTCCGTCGCTCGCGGAAATCCATCTAGTAGACGTCGAGCGCGATCGTTTGCCGTTGATGGTCGAGGCGATGAACTGCAAAGGACAAACGTTCCCGGCGACGACACCGGTATGGACTCGAGAAGGAGATGTCGGCAGTGTGTCCATTCCGTTGCCGGGCAGCGCGTTGTTGTGCACCGACAATCCGGCCTGCAGCGCCGCCGAAGGCGCCGCAACGCGCGCGCGCAACGAGATTATGGAGCGATGTAACGATGTCCGCGCGGTACGCGGTCGTCGCGACGCCGCTGCCGCGGTGGCCACCGCGTTAGCGACTGCCGTCGTCGCCTTGGTCGCCACGGGCATCGCGGCGTTTGCTATTCCCCTTTTCGGTACGGCGATCGGTGCGGTTCTACTCGGTCTCGCCGCGGGATTAGCGTATTTGGCCGGTGTGCAAGCGCTGATCGCTTTTCGCGAACAACAAAATTTGGATAAAGCCGAAGCCGATCTGGCGGCGGCGCGGCGCCGATTCACCGACGCGGCGGATCGCGTGGGTCGAATGTGCTCGCGCGATTGCATCACCGTGGATCTGACGCAACCGGCGTGTTAATCAGAGATCGACGATCATGAGGACGATCCGGTGCGCTTTTTGGATTTTCCTAAGTGTTTGGAACGCGTCGGCGTTTGGCGCCGACGCGCGCCGCGATTGCGCTATCGAAGGCGAAGTGATGCATTGGATCGCGGATTACTGCATGTTGTCGCTGCAAACGGACGACGAGATTGCCGCTTCCGATTGCATCAACAAGGCCTTGGATCGGTCCTTCGATAACGAATGTCTCGCGAAACGCCATTTCAAAGGCGCGATGTGCGAGATGCTTGTCGTCAACGGAACGCGAACCGGATCGACGAGGCAATGTGTGGACGACTCGACGTTTCAAGGCAAGACGGTCCGCAACAAGGGCGTCGGCGGCTCCGGTCCAGGCAAACCCCCCGTCACTCGATGAACGCCGTGCCCATTATTCGTCTGCTGCAACCCGAGGATGCCGCCGTCTTCGATCGTATCGCTCCAGAAGTTTTCGATTTTGCGGTTCGTCCGGAGTTGGTCGCGGAATTTCTGCGCGATCCCAGGCACCACATGGCGGTGGCGTTGGCGGAGCAGCAACTGATCGGCATGGCGTCCGCGGTGCATTACGTGCATCCCGACAAGCCGACCGAACTCTGGATAAACGAAGTGGCGGTGACGCCGGCGTATCAAGATCGAGGCATCGGTCGCCAACTGTTGCAAGCGTTGTTCGCTCGCGGCCGAGAGCTCGGTTGCGTCGAAGCCTGGGTTGGTACGGATCACACCAATATCGCCGCACGCCGTATGTACGCCGCCGTCGGCGGCAAGGAACAGTCGATTTTGTATGTTACTTTTTCGTTGGACGATCGTCCGAACAACGGCGACCGTGCGTAATCGTCAATTCGATCTCTATATACTGAACGCGCACGCCGTACGTTAGCGCGATCTAAATAAAGTGAACACCGGAGGGATGGATGCTATCTACCACGACATTTGAAGTGCCAGGTTTTCGTGTCGTTAAGTGTCTTGGATTAGTGCGCGGTCTGACAGTTCGTACGCGATCGCTGCCGCTAACCATTCTCGGCGGGATCCGTACTATCTTCGGCGGTCGCGCCGGTATTTTCGCGGACTTGTGCGAATCCGCACGCGAAGAGTCATTTCAACTAATGCTATCGCATGCGAAGCGCGTCGGCGCCAATGCGGTGGTGGGCGTGCGCTACGACACCGGGCCGATGGTGGGCGCGGCGGAAGTTCTTTGTTATGGCACCGCCGTAATCGTCGAACCGGCATTGAGCCATTCGTAGCGCTACGCGGTGTATCTTCGAACATTACATGTAGCGGCTGGACTGATCGGTCTGGTTTTATTCGTACTCTCCGGGCAATACATGCATCTCGCGCACGATTATCTGCGCGGCATGGCAGACGGCCCACGGTTGCTTTATCGCTCGAGTCACATTTATCTGTTGTGGTCGTCGTTACTTAATTTACTTCTTGGTTGTTACTTCATCCGTCGCACGCGAGGCGTCGCTGCCTATGTCCAGATGTTCGCGAGCGTTGCCGTTTTGTCGGGACCGATATTGTTGGCTTTTTCTTTTCTCGCCGAATCCAACGCCGTCGATCTTTCAAGACCGGTGGCACGCGTGGCTATTTTGCTCGCTACCGTCGGCGTTGTCGTTCACGCGCTGACGACTTGGCTGTCGCGCGAACGCGCCTAGGCATGCGATTCTTGGTCAACATCGACGTCGACGATTTAGACAAAGCGCAGCGCTTTTATCAGATGGCATTCGGTTTAAACGTCGGCCGTCGTTTTGGCGACGACGGCGTCGAACTGTTGGGCGGTTCCGCGCCGATTTATTTGCTGGTGAAAGCGTCTGGGACGACGGCGTCGACCGCGACGTCGGAACAGCGTCATTACGATCGCCATTGGACGTCGGTACATCTTGATTTCGTGGTGGACGAAATCGAGACCGCGGTTCAAAAAGCCGTTGCCGCCGGCGCGCGCCTCGAAAAGCCCGTCGCTACCCAGAAGTGGGGACGATTAGCCTTGATGAGCGATCCGTTCGGCCATGGATTTTGCTTCATCCAATTTTTAAACCGCGGCTATGACGAAATCGCGAAGTAGCCATGCGCGCGATGGTTGTCGCGCGCTAAACCGGTTATGTTTTACAAAGCCGTTCACAATCGAAAGGAAAAAATATGCGCCTGATGCTTCACGTATATCGTTCGCGGATCTCGCTTGCCTTGTGCGCCGCGGTTTTGGTCGGTTGCGCAAGCCAGGGCCCGGTGGAGGTTTATACCTCGGATGGGAAACGCGGCTACGGCATCGATTGCAGCAGCGAGCCGAATTGGGAATCTTGCCACCAACGCGCCGCTGAAATCTGCGGTACGCGCGGCTACGACGTCATGGAAAAAATCGGCGACAGTCCTTCGCTGGTCTTGGGTAATCGATCCAACGCTGCGGCGGGCGAACGCGGATTCATTATTCGATGTAAGTCTTAATCGACTACTGACCGTAGCGGCGACGTTCGATAACCACGACTAATGCACGGTGCTGTGAAGTACCGCCGAGTGCAATTTGAAATTACCGGCATCGTTGCGGCGCAGCGTGTAAGTCGAGGACTCTTCGCCGATTTCATTGCCGAGCGCATCGAGGTACGGCCAGCGGACTTGAGCGATCACGATGCGATCCGCGATCCGAAATCCAACTTACGCGAATGACATTGGCGCGCGTCGTAATAATTCCTTTTTCTTTATATTGCCCTCGCGCAGTTGAAAAAAATTTTTCTATGTCGTCGGGTGAGCTCACGACATGCACGCCGTCATCGCTAACCACGACGGCCGGCATCCCCCATAACGACGTCAGCATTTTCGTATCGCCCGATGTCAGCGCGCGCGATAAGCGGTTGAAGAATTCTTTTACTGACAAATCTTAGTGCACGAACGGATCTCTGACTTTGGTCCCACTGGAACGCGTTTCCATTTGTTCCGCCATAATGACCTCCTTGTTCGACGTGGTGTTTGAATAAAAAATAGTGCATAGGCCTAGACAAAGAGATGCCTCCCGAGCGCAGAAGTTCCGGTGCGTCTTCGGCGCCGTTCAGGTCGAATTAGTGCTATTTTTTGATGACTCAACGCGAAGTGTTTTGATTCATGCCGAATCCTGAGAATTTGGAGCGGGTCGCGAACCTCCTGGAAGAGATTCGCGACAACCAAAAACGCCAGCTCGAACGCCAGGCCGAGGCGCTGGCGTTACAAAAGGAGCAATTTCAGCTGGTTTTGAAACAATATGAAAAAGCGGCGACGTTGCAGGACCGGGCTGAATCTGTGCAGGCGCGCTTGGTAGGATTCGCCGAAAAAAGCCGCCGATTCGTCAAATTCGCCATGATTGCGGTTGTGGCGCTGTTGCTTTACGCCGGCTGGTTGATCGTGCGGAGCGGTGGATATTAGTG
>JAHFQD010000177.1 GCA_023266455.1 Candidatus Muproteobacteria bacterium | reverse complement strand
GATCCGTTTTATCTCATGGAGTCCGTGCGCGACGCGCAAGGAGAGATCATCGATTTTCGATACGTCTATGTAAACGAGGCCGGCGCCAAGCTGACGTCGACGACGCCGCAAGAGATGCTTGGGCATAATCTTTGTGAACGATTCCCCGTGGTGCGATTGACCGGCTTGTTCGATAAACATAAAAAAGTAGCCGAGACCGGTATACCGATGCGCGAAGAATTCTGTCTTTCCGTGCCGGGAATGACGGCGACGTGGCTGCAAATCCAGTCCGTGCGGCTCGGCGACGGTATCGCTATCACCGCGCGCGATATCAGCGATCAAAAGAAGACGGAAGAACAGTTAAAGCACGAAGCACAATTCGATTCGCTCACGCGTCTACCCAACCGCGTTTTATTTTTAGATCGTTTAGAGCAGGCGATGCACCGCAGCAAACGCGGCGGAAAATTCATGGCGCTATTGTTTTTGGACGTTGATCATTTCAAACAGATTAACGATACATTCGGGCACGCGGGCGGCGACGAGGTGTTGCGTCAGCTCGCGGAGCGGATGCGTTCGTGCACGCGCTCGTCCGATACCGTCGCGCGTCTTGCCGGCGACGAGTTCACAATCGTGTTGGAAGAACTGCAGTCGTCCAGCGATGCGGAGCGCGTCGCGGACAAGATACTGAATGTAATGAGAACGCCGGTGAAATTCGCCAAGAAAGAAATCGAGATTAGCGTCAGCATCGGCATCGGGCTTTATCGCAACGAAGACATGTCGACGGAAATTTTAATGGACCGCGCCGACCAAGCGTTGTACGACGCTAAACGCGGTGGGCGCGAACACTATAAGGTCTATCAAGAAAGCTCGCCCGACCCGAGCGATTTACTACTGTCGCTGAAAGCCGGTCCGACCGGTTAACGGCTTTTCTTCAGCAACAGGTCGTTCATGTGTTGCAGCAGCGAAGTCCAGTTCTGTTCCGAGTGCTGGCGCGCTTTTTCGTCGCGACAACCTTCCTGCGAGATGCTGAGCCGCGTGCCGTTTCTTTCGGGGTCCAACTCGTACGTGATCCGATTGTAATTTTCCGGTTTGTCTTCTTGACCAGACATCGCGCTGAAGTAGGTATATTGAAATAATCTCTCGGGCACCATTTGTAAAATTTCGCCCTTGTCTTCGTAGCTCGTTCCTTGCCATTCGCCGCGGAAGACGAGCGTGCTGCCGACTTCCCATTCGGAGATCGCGTCCGTGCCCCACATGAGCTCCTTGATCATCGCCGGATCGGTCAACGCGTCCCACACGTCGGCAGGCGGCGCATTGATGATCAGGGTGGCTTTGGCGGTGTAAGGGGTGCTCATCACGGTTCTCCTCTATAGAACGAGCACAAAATAGTAACAGGACCGGCCGCAAAGCGTTACGCGGACGGGGGACGACCGAAGGACTTTCGGCGACCGGATGGCGCGGTGACTAACGATGGCGCGCGGCGGCGGTCTACACTAGAAACTAGTTTTTCGTTCTTCAAGGAGGAGTCATGCATTCTGCAATATTTAGCCGTTACGTACCCGCATCGTTGTTCGTGGCAATGGCGTTGTTGACCGGTTGCGCCGCGACCTCGAATTATGTCCACAGCCGATCCGTTATGCTCGACGGCGCGCAAGAAGTGCCAGCGATCACGACAACGGCCACGGCCAAAGGCGAAGTTGGCGTGATGAAAGATCAAACGATTAAAGGCAGCATCACCGTTTCCGGCATGACCCCAACCGCGGCGCACGTGCATGTGGGCGCGGTCGGCAAGAACGGCCCGGTGATCATCCCGATGAAACAAGATGGAAACGTCTTCACGATTCCGGAAGGAACGAAACTGACCGACGATCAATATAAGGCGTATCAAGCGGGCGAGCTTTACATAAACGTCCACAGCACCAAATATAAAGCGGGCGAAATTAGGGGTCAGGTCAAGAAGGCGTGGCTCTAAAAGTTACCGCGAATTTCTGAACGTTAAGGCCCGGCTTGCCGGGCCTTATTTTTTTTCTTTGTCGGTTGTCAGCGATTCTTTTAACAACTGCTGCAAACGATTGACGTTCTTCGCGCTCAACGGCTTCTCGCCGCTTTTACGCAATTCGATATTGAGTTTGGCGATGATCTGCACCGCGGTGTGATGCAGGCTTGGCACAGGCGGCGCGGCCGGTTTCGGCAGCGGGCTCGGTTCGAGCTTGAAGTCAGCGGGTGGCGGCACCGCGACGTCTTTGAGCACTGGAATTTCCTTGCGCGGTTCGATGCGTGTCGCGGGCTTCGGCGCAACCGGTTCGGCGGGCGCTGCTTTGGGCGCCTCGATCTTCGCTTCCGGCTTCGGTGCGAATTTTTCCACTGGCGGTTCGAGTTCGAACGAAACCGATTCCATTTCGAGCGTCGATCCCGTCGCTGCTGGTGCGTCGCCGGTATTGTTGCTGTCCGAGGCGTACATATCGAATTCGATCGATTCACCGAGGGTGAGGCCTTTCGTATCGATATCCATGTCCATCGGTGGCTCGGCGCGATCGCTGATAAGGTCGTCGCTATCGGTGCTTGGCGGCGGCGCGAGTTCCATCGGCGATGTATTCGGGTCCGGTTCCAGCGTTACATAATTGTCGCCACTTTCCGACGTCGACAGATCGATCTCGATCGATTCACCGAGCGTGAGACCTTTTGTGTCGAAGCTCATGTCCATCGGCGGTTCTGCGCGATCGCCGATAAGGTCGTCGCTTTCTGCGACCGGTGGCGGCGCGAGTTCTTCGGATAACGAATCCGCCGAATCGTCCGTCATGCGTTCCACGGCTTCCGGTGCCGGTTCGTTTTCCACCGGCAGCGTTTCCGGGATCGATGGCGCTTCCAGCGTGATCGCTTCCTCTTCGGGCGCGTCGGCGGCGGGAATTTCTTCTACGATCACTTCCGCTTCGATGGGTTCGGATTGAACAATTTCTTCTACTGGCGGAGCGGTTTCGATAACGTCCGGCTCGCTTGGTGCGGGCGCGGCGTCGAGGGTTAACGCTTCAACAGGTGCGTCGTTGGTCGTTTCGACAGCCTCGGGTTCAGGCTCGATCGGCGGTGCGGCTTCTACGGTTTCGGGCGCGAGAATCGACGGCGCGTCGGCGGCCAGTTCTTGCGTTAAGTCGTCGGCGAGCGCTTCCAGTTCGCGGATGTCTTGTTTCGTCGTCTCGTCCGGCGTCGACAAATCGACGAGTTCTTCGAATCCCTCGATCAAGGTATCGTCCGACGAATACGTTTCGATCGGGATTTCCGGTTCATGGTGTTGTTGTGCGACCGGCGCTAATTCCGCTTCGACCGCGCCGCCGTCTTCTGCCGCGTGGTCGTCGGCTGGTGCAGCCATCGGTTGATCGAGACGTAATTCATGCTGCGTTTCTTCACGCGGCGGTTCCACCATTTTTAACTCGAGCGGTGGTGGCGGCGCGAGTTCGACGCGTGGCGGTGGCGGCGCGGAAACGATCGGCGGCGCGGGCGCAATCGGTTCAGCCAGTAACGGCGCTTGCGATTCGGTGACTTGAAAGTCGTAGGCGTCGGAAGGCTCGTCGAAGGTTCGCGTTTCCTCTATTTCGAATTCCATCGACGACAACGTCGATTCGTCCGAGAGTTCGTCGTAGATGTCGTCGACGTCGTCTTTCGTCATCGACGGTCGATGAATATCTTCGTTATCGGCCGCTTGCGGCGGCGATGCGAATTCGGCGACGGCGATCGGCGCGACATCCGGCGCCGGCAGGACCGCCAAGATTTCCGGTTCCGGTACGGCTGGCGTCTCGACAACCGGCGATTCGAGACTAATTTCTTCCACCGGGGTGGCGTCGAGAACGATCTCCAGTTCGCGCGGCGTTAGCTCGATGGTTTCGGATTCTAATTCCAACAGCGAGGCGGTCTCTTCGGTCGGCAGTTCGGATCGCGGCGTCGGTGCATCAAACTCGATCGACGTTTCTGTCGGGCGGCGTCTTTCTTCGTTTTGTTTTTCTTCCGCGGCCATTTCAAGTTCGATGGCTTTCAGCGCACGCGCGATGTCTTCGTCCGTCATGTCGTTCGACAAGATGATGCGCGATTCGATCGGCGGCGTATCCGGCGGCGTTTCGAGATTCACTTCGAACATCACTTCGGTGGCGAAGATGTCGGCGTCCGACATCAAAAATTCTTCTACGACCGTTTCGGTTTCGGCGGAATCCGTGTGCGCGCGTTCATCCACGGGCGACAATTCGATTTCTGTCGTCGACTCGGTTTTCGTTGTCGCCTCGGGTTCCGTCGTCAGTTCGGTCGGTTTGGTTTCGTCGTCGAGATGTGTCGAGAGCAAATCTTCGAGCGCGTCGATGATATGGCTCATGTCGCGCGGCGGCGGCATGCGCGCGCCTTTGGCCGGAGGTTCGAGTGAAGGCGGTGCGGTGGCGGCGGTCGCGGATTCGGGCTCCACCGACTTATCTAATACGTCGTTCCGCACTAGGTCTTGCAGCGACTTCAGCACTTCGTCGAGGGTGTGTTTCTCGTTCGGTTTGTGCTTGGGTCGTGAGTCGGCCATATGATTATTTATAGTGTATGCGTGGCGGGCACGTGCCCGCGCTCGCGATAAAAGCGGAAACGCGTTCGTCCCTGTTGCTTATCTTCTTCGTCGGGACCCACGATTTCGAGCACGCGCTGAAAGCGTTCGAAGGAGGGGGACGGTTCCGGCGCGAGTTGAATCAATATGTCGTTGAATGCCTCCGGCGCCTCGTCGGTGCCGATCAATACCGGAAATTCGTTGCTGCCGTTCGCGGGATGCACGGCGTGCGGAATAAAGCTGCCCTGATTGAACGTCCACAACAAC
>JAHFQD010000176.1 GCA_023266455.1 Candidatus Muproteobacteria bacterium | reverse complement strand
ACCTATGGCGACACAGTCTCGGCGATAAAGATTTCGGCCTCGAAACGGTTAGCGTCGCGGACAACGACAGACAGTTCTATCGCTACGCGCCAAGCGGCGACAAACGTTCCGCGTTAGACGGTTCGGAAACCGGCTTAATCAGCCGACGCGCCGATCATGCATCGCTGGGACAAGTCTCGACGCATATTTCTTTCACCGATGAGCCGCTGCTCGATGCGTATCTGACAACCTTGTATAGCGAGGCGGTTCCGCAAAACGTCGTCGAGTATGCCCGCACCTGGCTCAGACATGGCGGACCGATCGACGAAATCATCATGCTGCTCGCCTTACACAGAGGCGAATCGACGGAAACACCTTGGGGTCAGAACGTCGCCCCTCGTTCCATTGGTGCGATCACGTTAGCGGTATCCGATGAAGTTTTCGCTTTAGAAATTCCCGAAGGAATGACCGTGGCGCAAGCCATCGCGGTGTTGCGCGACACGTTGATAAATGACCGCGGCCAACCTCCTAGGCGCTCATGGGCGCGGGAGTTGGCGCTACATGGTGCGCGTGCCATACAAATGGCGCCGATATTGGCCGATCGTCTCGGCATAACGGTATTCGCGGAATTCCCAGAAGGCTGGGTGTGGATACGATTCAAGCCCCGATCGGATAGAACGATATCCGAAGATGATGTCTCGGTTATTCCGGACGCGCACACATCGTCGTCAATCCCCGAAGCGCCGCAGGACGTTCAATCCTCAAAATCTGCATTCGAACCGACGCCGGGATTCCACATTCGCGCCGCGGATCGACATCATGTACAGATCGAAATGGACGATGGCGTGCTCGTCGGTGCGATCGTTACGTCGGATCAGGTACTACAAATCGTCTCTGCGATTCCCGTCAACCGAGAAATTCGCGATTGCATACTTTGGATGCTCGATTATTTCGACGAATTTGCTGCGGGCACTGGAGAGATTTATATCAACGGAGAACCAGCCGTCAGAACCGATATACCGACGACGGATACTACTGTTGGTGTAGCGCGCTCAGATATCCTCGACCGACTGCTAGCTGACGTATTCGATGCCCCCATAGGACAAGTCGGAATCGACAGGATCGATAAAACAGGAAGCGTCGCCTTTTTCGGAGAAACGAATCCACGTTCATCGGCTGTTACCGTCGATGTCGCTGGCACTCCACGCTCGAACGAATTTACGTTTTTGGTACCGGATCTCTCGTCCGAGACGGGAATCCGCGTCGCCCTCAGAAGCCTGCATGCCAATATGGTGCGAGCTGGAGAAGCGATAGATCGTGCAGCAAGCTTCGTCAGGGCCGCGGGTAAAGAAGCATCGACCGCCGATGAAAGATACGCCCAAGCGCAGCAACGAATCACCGCCGCCGACGCGGCGATCTACCAATGGCAGGTTATTTACTTCCGTGCCGAACTGGAACCGTTCTGCCAGGCGAACGACGACTATCGAACCATAGTCGAACAATGGTTGGAAGAACCTTATGGCTTTACCTCTTTAGATCCGTTGTTCGATGCACAAATGGACGCTGTCTGGACGCGGGCCTTTGACGCCTCTCGTAAAGTAACAGCATTAGTCGAAGAACGGCGCCAGGCAAACGTCGAATATTCTATTCACCGTCAGCCCCATCTGACGGCCAATCGAAGATTGGCAACAGCGAGGAACTACTTTAACGCTGTTAGACAAGCGCTGGAGTCCGTCGTCGCTACGACGACAGCCATTCGTCGTGTCGTGGGAATCCACCAAGCAATACGCAACGCGCAAGATACCGACGCGGCGATGCATGAGTTGGCGGGAGAGCTTGTCCGAGATGCCTTGCATGCGTGGACAGCAATGGAGACGCACCTCAGCGTGCTGGCGGCGGATCACGACGTCAGTCTATGGAACGACGATGCCCCGACCGAGTCGGAATTCGATCAACGCGATGCAAGCGGGAACTCCGCGGGCGACCGCCAACAACAACGCGACGACGAAGAACCGACTGTCGATTTATCGGAGATGTTAGACGCCCTGTCCTTACATACCGATCCACTCCCCGACACACCGATGCTGTCGGCGCGGCGCGCGGAAGGCAAACTCGATCCACTGATCATGTCCGTAGAGCGCGACGAATCGTCGCCGAATTTCTACGCTATTCGATTCGTCGGTAAACTGGAGTTCTACGCAGACGCCACGGTAGCTAATGGCCATCTCACCATTCGACTCCAGACGCGACAAACCGACGCCGAGGGGCGAACGTTACGCGTCAGAGATCCGAACGATCCTAAATGCCTTTATACGGAGCTCTTCCGCGCTTCGGTTGCGGTGCACGAGCTTATTTCGCACTTTCCACATATCGAGTTCATCGATACCCGTTTAATGGAAGACACTCTCGCCGAATTTCTCGCGCTGTGCGAAACGATGTCCCCTGTGGAAGCGGCGAATGCGATGCGACTGGGAATACTTTATAGAGCGGAAGGCTTTGAATTAGACGGTGAACCGCGCATCGTCGATTTGTCGATCCCGCCATTCAAGCACGTAGCCATGACTTGGCGCCGGGTTTCCGACGGATCGGATTCGGGGCCACCGTCACCGTTCGATGCAGATTCGAATCGCGTTCAGCCAAATGTGGATGGCGACACTTCTCCGTCTGGAGAAGGCGGCGGCATTCAATCTCGTGACGAAACGTCTCCCAATCTACCGCGGCTGTCTCACATACTGGATATCGCGTCGCTTCCGTCAGACGCATTCACCGTTACGCTGGAAACGTTGCAATCGCACGATGATGTCGCCCGACGCCGGCATCGCGTCGAGGCGATACGCATACAGCAGGTCATCGACGCGATTATCGCCGCTCGTCGAGGCGAGCATCGCGAGCGGCTGAGAATCGATGCATTCGACAATCAACGAGAATTCGATCATTTGTTATCGTTGCTGTCGTTGCTGCCTAATGAAAGATTGACTGAAATCCACGATAACGCGGCGCGGATCGAAGGAACGCGTCTGGTCGATCTGCCGCAACAAGGCGAAACCGCGTTAACAACGATCGACCAGTTGCGCCGCCAAGGTCAGAGCGAATCTCCAAGAATCACCCTGCTCTTCGGCGATGCCGCCGGCGATAACCTTACAACGCTGGGTCTCACCGAGGTACCAGCGGGCCGCGATGCGAGACTGCGAAGAACCGACGAGATATCCATCGCCGGTCTCGATCACCTGATCGAAGACGGCGTCATCACCACCGATACCATTGTGGTGGCGGATCATGGAAGCATTTACGCCATTTATCTGCGGCTACTATCGCATCCGCATTTACGCGTACGTGGCTTGACGCGCCACATTTTCGCCGATGACGGCGAGCCAGCCGGCGAAACGCAATCGCCCGCGCGGATTGCCATGGATCAACTTCAAACTTATGGCGATTCCATCGCGCGTCTGGAGAAATTAGTCGATGGTGAAGGCGTGATTTATTTCGGCGTCGATACGCACAGCGAAGCGCCAACACCGGGCACCTTGCCAACTGCTTACGACTTAACGCGCATCAAGGGTTCGAACGTCAACGTCGTCGCACTTACTCAACGGTCTGCGGTAACGACAACCGATCCGCGGATTTCATCCGGACTTCTCGGCGCATGGCTAGCGGCGTTACACGACTCCGGTATCCCCGTTGAGATACACGGAATCGACAGCCGCAGCGGAATTGCGACAAGCTACGCCAGCCGCAGCGGCGAGAGAAACCGAACCGTTTATCTTTTTGCAGATCCGGCAAACGAGTCGAAGGTCGCCGTGCATTATTCGGCGTCCCTCGACGGCCTGATTCGGATGACGCTACCGGATCATCCTACCGCTTCGGTGATAATCCGTGCACTCGGCAGAGACAGGATTTCTAACGCCGGCTGGGCGACGCCGATGGAAGTAGAAATATTAGTGCTTAACCACGGCGATTTAGCCGCCGAGTCCCGCGCGCAAATGTTGCATGCCGTGCTCACTGAGTTTTCTGTCATGCCGACCGAGCGGCTCATCTTCCGAGCTGTCGTTGAAGAAACACGCGCCGCTTATTCGCAGGTTCCTCCCCTTGCCGCCGAGGAAACACCGGACGCGCTAACCGCGGCGCAAACATTCGCGCTCTTCGGACGCGAGATCGGCGCATGCCGTTTCGAACCGGCGGACGACTCACAGATAGTGCATCTTGTCGTTGAAATTACTCCACGACGCAGCGAGGCGGGAAAAGCGGCGGCGCCAACGGTGAGCGTCGGTGACGCCGTGTCGACTAACAGCGCATTGCTCGCTTCTGCACAAGAAGCGATGTCTGAATACCGCAACGATCTCGATACCGTTTTAGACGTTTGGATAGAAGCGGCCAAAATAATCTTGCGTCCTCGCCCAACTTGGCTCTCCATGAATTTGCTGGGGGGAGAATACAACGTAGAAGACATCTTGCCCCTGGAAGATCGTTCCGCTCGTAGAGGGTTCATCCGAAAATACATCGACAAAAAAGTCGCCCTCGCCAGAATCCAAAGCTTGTACGGCACTCGATTGCGTATAGCGTTATCGCGTTTGTCACGGTTGGAGATCACCCACGTGGAACAGCTAGATCCGTTGCCCGTACTGCAGCGGATACAGGGAAAACTCGATATCTTCGAAGCCATCGAATGCCTTGAGCGAGCGGTAGCCATACGCTCGTGGATTGCGTCGCTACGCGATCAGCTGCCGCGCGCGCCGGAAACACCACAAGCACACAGTGAGACAGGCGAGGTCGTTCAGATCGGATTCGACGCCACACCTTTCGTCACGCCGATCACCGAGAGCGATGCGCGCACCGTGCTA
>JAHFQD010000175.1 GCA_023266455.1 Candidatus Muproteobacteria bacterium | reverse complement strand
GCCGTTCGTTTTCGTCGCGAGAAAGATACCGAAGCGGGCGCGGAGTTGGATCGCATCCTTAAACAACTTTCGCGTGACAGTACGAATTCGGTCGTACGCGCGTTCAGTTATTTTCTGCATTTGGCGAATATCGCCGAAGACCAACATCACGCTCGACGCCGACGCGCGTATGCACTGGAAAATTGTCCGCCGCCGGACGGCTCCGTCGCGAAAGCCTTGCTGCGTTTGCAACAAAGCGGCGTACGCGCGGAAAGTTTGTTCGAATTGCTAGCGCAGGCGTTGGTAGTACCGGTACTCACCGCGCATCCGACCGAGGTGCGGCGAAAAAGTATTCTCGACGCCGAGCGTGCCATCGCGCACTTGATGGCGCAACGCGAGCGCGCACCGTTGACGGTGGAAGAACTCGCCGAAAACGGCGAGCTGCTGCGGGCTCGCATCACGACACTGTGGCAAACGCGCATGCTGCGCTTCTCGCGCTTGAACGTCGCCGACGAAATCGAAAACGCATTGTCGTATTACCGCTACACCTTTCTACAAGAAATTCCGCGTTTGTATCAATCGCTACAGACCGAGATCGCGCGGCAATTCCCAGGTACGCCACCGATTCCGCCGCTGTTGCGCATGGGCAGTTGGATTGGCGGCGATCGCGACGGGAATCCGAACGTCGGCGAAATGACCTTGCGGCTGGCGTTGAATAAACAGTCCACGCTCATCTTCGATTTTTATCTGCAACAAGTGCATGCGCTCGGCGCGGAATTGTCGATGTCCACACTGATGGTCGACGTCACGCCGGCGCTGACGCAATTAGCCGAGCGCTCGCTTGACAACTCGGAGCACCGCCAAGACGAACTGTACCGGCGCGCCTTGATCGGGGTGTACGCCCGGCTCGCCGCCACCGCGCGCGAATTGGCGCAATACGACGTCCCGCGGCGCGAGGCGATCAGCGCCGAACCGTATAAAACACCAGCGGAATTCGCGGCAGATCTCCAAATCGTCGCCGACTCGCTAGCGGCGAATCACGGCGCTATGTTGATCAAGCCGCGACTAACCGGATTGCAGCGCGCGATCGACGTATTCGGTTTTCATCTAGCGTCGCTCGATTTGCGCCAAACCTCCGACGTGCACGAACGTGTGGTCGCGGAATTATTGCGGCGCGCGCGGCGCCAAGACGAATACGCGTCGCTGCCGGAAGAAAAAAAGATTTCGCTCTTACTAGAAGAACTGCAACAACCGCGATTGCTGTATTCGCCGCATCTCGCCTATTCCGACGAAACCGTTGCCGAGCTCGCAGTGTTTCGCGCCGCACGCGAACTACGCGAGCGTTTCGGCGAGGCGACAATTCCGCACTACATCATCTCGCATACGGAATCGGCTTCGGATCTGTTGGAAGCATTGTTGCTGCAAAAAGAAACCGGCTTGTTCCGGGGCGCCTGGGCCGACACGGGCGCGGCGCCGGGGTTAATGATCGTGCCGCTGTTCGAAACCATCGGCGACTTGCGCCAAGCCGCGCTTATCATGGAACGCATACTGTCGCTGTTCGATACGCTCGGCGTCATCGACCGGCACAAACGCGTGCACGAGGTCATGCTCGGTTACTCCGACAGCAATAAAGACGGCGGCTTCCTGACCTCGAGCTGGGAGCTGTACAACACCGAGATCGCTTTGGTTGAGATTTTCAAACGCGCCAGCGTCACGCTGCGTTTGTTTCACGGCCGCGGTGGCACGGTCGGGCGCGGCGGCGGACCGAGCTACGACGCCATCCTCGCGCAACCGCCCGGCACCGTGAACGGCCAGATTCGGCTCACCGAACAAGGCGAAGTCATCGCCAGTAAGTTTTCCGATCCCGACATCGGCCGACGCAATTTGGAAACGCTGGTGGCCGCGACCTTGGAAGCGAGTTTGCTCGATCCATGCGCCATCACCGGTGAAGCGCATTCATTGGAAGAATTGCGTTCGTTCGAATCGGCGATGGACGAGTTGTCGGCGATCGCGTATTCGACCTACCGCCGATTGGTTTACGAAACGCCGGGGTTCGCGACTTATTTTTTCCAATCGACGCCGATCTCGGAAATCGCCGAATTGAATATCGGCAGCCGCCCAGCGTCGCGCAAGAACAGCGGCCGCATCGAAGACCTGCGCGCGATTCCGTGGACGTTCTCCTGGGGTCAATGTCGCGTAATGCTGCCCGGCTGGTACGGCTTCGGCAGCGCCGTGCATGCTTGGCTCGGCGACGTCGCCGACATTCGCGAAACGCGCTTGCAGCGCTTGCGAAAAATGCATCGCCAATGGCCGTTCTTCCGCACCCTACTCTCGAACATGGAAATGCTGCTCGCTAAAACCGACTTAGCGTTGGCGTCGCGCTATGCGCGCTTGGTAGAAGACAAACAATTGCGCGACACGGTGTTCGCTCGCATCAGCGAAGAATGGCAGCTGACCAAAGAAATGTTATTCGCGATCACCAAACAGTCGGAATTTTTGCAAACCAATCTACTGCTCGCGCATTCAATCCGTAACCGCCTGGCTTACCTCGATCCGTTGAATCATTTGCAAGTGGAATTAATTAAACGCTACCGCGCCGGCGGCGCGGACGAGCGCGTAAAACGCGGGATTCATTTGAGCATTAACGGTATCGCCGCTGGGTTACGGAATACCGGCTAAACTGAAAAAATGTTTCGTTTCCTCTCCATCGCATTCGCGCTCTTCCTCGCCACGCCGGCATTGGCGCAGACCATCTCCGGCTCCGATCGCGTCGAATTCGACAGTCTCGATCTCGACGATGGCAAACCGGTTAAACTATTCGGTTGGTTTTTCCCCGCGAAAAATACCAAGGCCGCTAAAGCGCCGGTGGTGATCGCGTTCCACGGCTGCGGTGGACTTTATGGGCGCAAGGGCGATTTCAACGAGCGTCACCGCGCGATGGCCGAGCTGCTGCAAAAAGAAGGGTACAACGTATTGTTCCCGGACAGCTTTACGCCGCGCGGCAAAGAATCCATTTGCACGGAAAAACTCGGAACGCGCAAGATCGATTCCGCCAACCGACGGCGCGATGCCTTGGGCGCGTTGAACTGGGTCGCGGCGCAACCGTCAGTAGACGCGGATCGCATCGCACTATTAGGTTGGTCGCACGGCGGCTCCACGGTGTTGTCGACGAACAACGGTAAGTACTCGGAAGTCGCGAAACACAAAATCAAACCGCGCGCGGTGGTCTCGTTCTATCCCGGCTGCTCGGCGTATTTGAAAGCCAAAGAAGGTTATCGACCGAACGCGCCGCTGTTGCTGCTCATCGGCGAAGCCGACGATTGGACGCCGGCAAAACCTTGCGTCGAGCTGCACGAAAAAGTACATAACCAATATCCGCAAGACGTATTCGAAATACGTCTGTACCCCGACAGTTACCACGATTTCGATCATCCGAGCGCGCCGGTGCGCGTGCGTAAAGACGTTCCCAACGGCACCCATCCGGGACAAGGCGTGCACGTCGGCTCAAACCCCGCGGCGCGCGAAAAAGCTTATAAGGAAATGTTCGAGTTCTTGCGTCAGCGCCTGCAGTAATTCTAAAGTGTGGTCATGGATAACTTGCCGCCGTTGGGTGAAGTGCTGACGTATCACTCGTTCATCGCGTTTCTATTCGGCAGTTTCATCAGCCTCGTCACGATTACCAATCCAGCATCGAAAGTACCCATGTTCATCTCGCTCACTGATCGGTTGTCGCCGCGTGCGCGCCGCCGCACCGCGAGTAAAGCCTGTTGGTATGCCTTCGTGATTCTCACAATCAGTCTGTTTGCCGGCGGCTTGATTCTGCAATGGTTCGGCATCTCCTACGGTGCGCTGCGCGTCGCCGGCGGACTTGTTATCGCCATAATCGGTTATCGCATGTTGTTCCGCACCGAATCCGATCGCTATACGCCGCACGCGCATCGCATCAATGTTGCGTTTTTTCCGTTGGCGATGCCGGGCATCGGTGGTCCTGGCGCGATCGCCGTCGTGATCGGCTTGTCCACCGAGATCGCCGAACTGAAAACCGCCTTGCACAAAACGCTGGCCTACTCCGCGACGGTGCTGAGTATTTTCGTCGCTTGCGTCGTGGTGTGGTTGACCTTGCATTTCGCCGAACGCATCTCGCGTGCGCTCGGCGTCGAAGGCACGGAAGTACTCACGCGACTCATGGGATTCTTGTTGATCTGCATCGGCGTGCAGTTCGTCGCTTCGGGCGTGCATACGCTCGTCATCGCTGCATAGGCGCCGATGTCGGTTTCACGTCAAACGCAACTTGCCGGCTTGCTGGTCACGAGCTTGGGCGCCTTGGGTTTTTCCGCCAAGGCCATCTTGGTGAAACTGGCATACCGCCACGGCGTCGACACTATCACGCTGCTGGCGCTACGCATGTTGTTCTCGGCGCCGCTATTTTTAATTCTGCTGTGGTGGGCGTCGTCACGGGAGAAGTCCTCTAAGCTCGGTTCAAAAGATCGTCTCGTCATCGTCGCTATCGGATTGCTCGGCTATTATGGCGCGAGCTTGTTCGATTTCCTTGGGCTTCAATACATCACCGCGGCGCTCGAACGCTTGGTGTTATTTTTGTATCCGACTTTCGTCGTCATGTTTTCGGTCACGTTTCTAGGCCAACGCATACGCCGTCTCGAAATCGCCGGTCTGCTCGCCAGCTATGGCGGCATCGCACTGGTGTTCATCAACGACTTGAACATGCAGCAATCGAATGTCGTATTGGGAACATGTTGGGTGCTGCTATCGGCATTGTGTTACGCGGGTTACTTGATCGGCAGCGGCCGGCTGGTGCAACGCGTCGGCAGCATGCGTTTCGCAGCATTGTCTTCGCTC
>JAHFQD010000174.1 GCA_023266455.1 Candidatus Muproteobacteria bacterium | reverse complement strand
CGCCGCGGTTACGGCTCATGGGATTGCACAACGCTTCAGTCGTTAATTCCAGCGCCGAAAAACCGTTCACGGTCATCCGACACAGGGAATCGGCGCCGCCGACCACGACCGCATCGCACAGATCGGCTAGCAATAAGTTACGCGCGCTGGCGAGCACTTTCGCGCCCGAGGTACACGCCGTCGATACGACATAGGCCGGCCCGCGTAACGCCAACGCCGCCGCTAAAAATTCGGCGGAGCGACCGATTTCCTGCTGCGAATAATCGAAGCCGGCGGGAAATTCGCCGTCGCGCTCCCGCGTCGCGATCGCCGCTTCCCCTTCGCCGATGCCGGACGTGCTGGTGCCGATCACCACACCGATCCGCTCCGAACCGAATTTACGTATCGCGTTTTCGATATCGGGAAGAATTTGCTCGGCGACAGCCAACAGCAATTGATTCGCGCGACAGTCGAACATCGCAAGCGATGTTGGAATCACCGGCAACGTCGCGGTCACGCGTCCGACGCGCGCACCGCGGCCGATGCGCCAACCTTGCTCGACCACCATTCCGCTCGAATCGCCGCGCATCAAGGCGTCGCACACGCGATCTTTGCCGACGCCGAGCGCGTTGACAATACCGAGATTATTCAAATAACAATTCATGACGCACCGACATCCAGCGACTCGATGGTCAATTCCATATCCAGCGTCGGATAACGCAACAGCACGCGCCGACAGGTCGGCCGCGTTCCGCCTTCGCAGGTCGCGGTCATCAACGACTGTTCACCGTTCTTGAACGAACGCGAACGCGCCGGATTGTCTTGCTGTGCGATGCGCGCCTCGACACCGCGCGCAGCGAGCTGAACGCGCTCCAACGGCCAATCGGCGAATTGCAAACCCGCTAAGATCAGACGCGCGTCGACGGGCACATCGGACGCGGTCTCGGGCGCTTGGCCGTTGTCTAACCGAATCGAAAACAAACGCCGTCCGAACGGCGTCAATCCGGCCATGCGCACGCCGATGGCGTCGACTTCGAGACTGACGATTAATTTTTCGACACCGCGTGAATGACGCAAGGTCACCGAACGCGTGGCGTTATAAGCGGTAACGCCGACGCTGGGTTGCAAACAATAATCCGCGCTACCGAAACTTACGCAGGATCGATCTTGCGCCACATGCGTGCAACCGACGAGGAGCATACCGAGACAAAAAAGAAAAACGGATTTCATGAACGTGCTTTCTTCCCCGCCGGTTCTAATAATGGCGCTAACAACACGGTCGCCGTCACGCCGACAAAAAGCGTGGCGCCGAATTGTGCCAAGGCTGGCGTGCTGCTCCAGGCTAATAAGCCGAACGACAACACCGTCGTCGCCGCCGACACCAACACGCCGAGCAACGCCGCACCGCGGCGATCGATACCTGCGCGCAGAAAAATAACGTAGTTAACGCTGACGCCCAACACCAATAACAACGCCATGACGTTAAAAAGCGTCAGCGGCGCGGCGAGATAACCGAACCAAGCTAGCGTCAGTCCCCCACCGGCGACGGTTGGCAGTAAGGCTTGCAAACCCCGACGCATCCCGTAACGCAGCGCCAACACGATGTATACCAATACCGCAGCGACCAGGAGTACGACGACGCCCATGCGGCGGTAATCGCCGAACAGACGCGACACACCGCCGACTTTATCCACGAGCGTCACGCCCGCGAGATTATTGGCCGCGTCTTGCAACGCCGTGATCGACATGAAGCCTGAGGGCATGACGATAGAAGCGACTTCGCCGTTTTGCGCGCCGGCCCATAAATGCCGAAACGGTATCGACAACGGCGATTGCAGCCACGTCGTTAATTCCAAGGTCCGGCCGTCGGCGCGGCGAAACTCCCGCTCTTGCGCGTTGATCACGGACTTTTTGAAACCGTATGCGCCGAGCGCGGCGCGCCATTTCTTCGGCGACGAAAAAACGCCCGCGCGCCACGCTAGATAATTTTCACGTTGACGCGCAGCCGACGGTACGAAATCGCTCACCGCTTGATAACTCGCCAATCCGCCTTGCTGTCGAATCGCGCTCAATCGCAACGTCAACTGCTCCTCACGTTGCAAAACTTCTTCCTCGCTGGCGCCCTGCACCACGAAGAACTGGCTGCTCTGACTGAATCCGGTGAGCCGTTGAATCGTATTTTGTTCTGTCACCAAACGCGCCGGCGGATTAACCAGCAAACGAATATCGTCTTGCGCCGAGAGGCGCCACCAACCCGGTATCGCCAACACCACTAAGAACGCGATCAATAGGGCGCGGCGACGCGGCGTGCCCCACTGCTGACAACGCGTCAGCAATGCCGACATGCGCCGCAACAATTCGCGCGGTTGACGTTTCATCGGCGCCTTCAACAACGCCGGCAGTAATAACAACACCGTCAGGCACGCCGCGATTAACCCAACGACCGCGAACAGCGCGATCTGACGCAGCGCCGGAAACGGCGTCAGCGCCAGCGCGCCATAACCGAGCAGACTCGTCGCGACCGCCACCACGATGCCCGGCGCCACCGCATGCAGTCCTCGGCGCGCGTCCCAGTTTTTTCCCGCGTGCAGCCGCGCGGCGAAATATTGAATCGAATAGTCCACCGCTTCGCCGGTAAGACTGGCGCCGAACACTAAGGTGATGATGTGGATTTCGCCAAAGACGGCGATGGTCGCCAACGTCGCGGCGCAGATACCGACCGCGACGGATAGCAGTCCTAAGCCGATGGGGCGGAAGGAACGAAACGCCCATAACAACAACGCGGCAATGCCGATCAACGAACCGGCGCCGATGAGATTAAGTTCGCGCTCGGCCGCTTCGCGCGCGGCGGTCGCGTGGTGCACGGCGCCGGCACGCACGACGCGCGCATCCGGTTCGGCGGCGCGCAATACGTTCTCCGCGCGCGTGAGGGACGCCGACAATCGCCGTTGCAAATCGCCGTCATAAGCCGATCCGTTCAATTCGGCGAAGACCAACGCATACGCGCGGTCATTGTCGCGTGCGATTAAATAACCGCCGTCGAATTCGAGCTTGGCGTTCTGCGCGAAGGGTAAGGCAGTCAGATAAGCATCGAATAAACCCAATGGATCTTGCTCAAGCGGCGTACCGAGTCCGCGACGAAACGGATCGTACAAGCGGCGTTGTAACTGGGTTCCCAAATAATCCGCGTCGGCCGCGCTCAACGCTTGCCGATCGGCATCGGTTAAGAGTTGAAATCGATACGGCAGATAAAATGTGCGCAGCACGCCCGCGTCTGGCGTCGGGAATTCAGCGCGTACGAGTTTAAATGTGTCGCCAGCGGACAGATCGCGCGCGAATTGTTGCGCCGCCGATTTAGCTTTCTCGGCTGTCGGGTGACCGATGAGAAAAATAAGTCGGCGTGCGCCAGCATCCATCACTTGCGAAGCCGCGCGTTCGACCGTTGGATGCCGTTCGGTGTTGGGCAATAAAGCCAACAGATCGGTTTGAATCGGCGCGCGTCCGACGAACAACACCGTTACGCAACCGACGATAAGCGCCGCCGCAATCCCCGCCCAGATCACCGCACGCCAATGTTTCATTGCCGACGCAGCAGCCGTTGTTCGTCGTCGTCGGGCGTGGCTGCTTCCTGCGTACGACGGAAGCGAATCACGGTGAAGTCGCCGTTGGCTTCGTCGAGTTTCACGTCGTCGACGAAACGCGCGCCGTGAATGCGGACATTTTTGAACACGTGGCGCAACGCCGCTTGTTGCGGCGTTAACACCAGTTCCCAACGCGCGGCGTCGCCATTCGCGGTGGTATCGAAATATTGCTGCAATAGCGCGACGTCCGGTTCGAACAACGCGCGGAAAATTCGGCTAACGTGCTGCAGGCCGGGCGCGGCGGTCGGCGCGCGGGCAACGCCGTTATCGCCGATTTCGACGATGCCCTGCTCGTTCAACACATAGGTCGCGCGATACGGCTGCTCGATACGCCACAACAACCCCTGTCCCCGGACATAGGTGAATCGACCCGAGGTTACGAGCGGACGCGTTAACGCAGCGATGGTTTTGATCTGCGTGAACTCCGCGCGCAATACCGGGGCACGGCTGACGCCGGCGACGATTTGCGACGCGAGATCCTGCGCATGGGCCAGCGGCACGAACGCGGATAAACAAAAAATCACGAACGCCGACAACGTTAATTTGCCAGACATTTCTCTACCTTTTGCGTAAGCGCGCGCGGCGATACGTATTGCAACTCGCCGGTCGCCATGGCGACCGCGACTTGAATCGTGTGCCCCTTGGTCAGACATTCGCCGGACTTCGCGTCGCGAATAACGTAACTGATCTTAAGACGCGTTTCGTACTCCGTTAGTTCGGCGTTAACACGTAAATGCTGCCCGTAACGCGCGGGACGTAAATAGCGCAATTTCGATTCGACCACCGGCCAAATAAAACCAGACTCGCGCATCTGCGGATAGTCGTAATCGAAACGCTGCAACAACCGGCAGCGGGCGATCTCGAAATACTTCATATAGTGTCCGTGCCATGCGACGTCCATGGCGTCCACATCGTGGAACGGCACTTCGATATCGACTTGTGCCTGCAGACGCGCGGACATGGAAATATTTTTTTAAGCGTAGAGCTGCCAAGAACGATTGCGGATTTCACCGATAACGCGTTGCAGCGTTTCGTCGAGCCGTCGGTCTTCACCGAGGAACTCGAATAAACCGTCGGTGCGATCGGCGAACGCGCACACGCCGGCATCGAGCGTCGCGGGCTTCATCTCACCTTGGCGCTGGCGCAGCGCTAACGCTTGATGCGTCGCCATGATCAACGCCGCTGCGACTTGTTCGGTCAACTCGAGCACGCGCAAGCAATCGC
>JAHFQD010000173.1 GCA_023266455.1 Candidatus Muproteobacteria bacterium | reverse complement strand
GGCGCCAATGTCCGTAAGTTCACGCTCAGTTCGGACGCCGTGAGCAGCCCGTACCAAGCGTCGGCCGCGCCACCGGCTACGAATCGGCGTTGTAGCGCCAGGAGTTCGTCAAATCGAACGGAGACGCGGAAAGTCGGATGGTCGACGTGAAAACCGAAACTACTGTTATGGCTGGTTCGGATCGGCTCGCCCAATATGCGCGCGGCGTGATTTTCGACGTTCCTCATGACGCGGCGCTCTTCCGCTTGCGCCAATCCAGGCCGTTTTAGGCGAAGTAAAAGTTGTCTCGTTATATAACCGACCGTCAGGTGTCCGAATTCGTGGGCGAGACGGAGCGCCGGGCTCAACTGATCGTGATCGGGTAAATACGACGTGGATCGGCAATCCCATAAAAACACCCCATGATCGGGGTGCACCGCAGTGATGCCGCTGCGGTTGAGGATAACGAGAAAGTCTCGCCCGGAGCGCGCCTGTTTCCGAATAATCGCCGCCGCCGCGGCGTCGGTCATGATGTAACGCACCGCGTGAGCGAAATGGATCCTTTCGAGTCGGCTCGCGGGCGTTAATTCGAGAAACGACGGATTGAAATCGTCGGCGAAATGGATCGATTCGTCGGTGCGTACGATTTCAAAATGGCTCAAATCGACAGACGCCAACCGGTCGGCGGCGAGTTCGGCGGCGGCGGCGGTTTTCGTCGGCTCGACGCTTGCGACGATGCGTCGCGCGAGCGCGAGCGTTTCATTCGCCGACGGTAAATTCGGATCGGTGTATCGATACTTCTCGACGGCGTCGACGGCGGCGTATTCGACGCGCGCGACGCGTTCGGCGACCACGGCTCGGTGATAAGCGACTTCGATCGTCGAGATGTCAGTGTTTCTATCCGCGCCTTCAATCGTTTCCGCCAGCTTTTGTCGGAGTGTAAAGACGGCGATCAAGCGCCGAACGACTTGCTGTTTGATTTGCGGCAGATCGTCCGCCGCCAAGAGTGCGTCCGCCGTGACGTCTTGCGCGAGAACGCCGCGGACATCGTTCGATGTTGACGGATTCTCAATTGCCGCGCTGTTCAGCGGGAACCGATTCTTCGCCGTCGTCGGCTCTTTTATTTGTGCGGCTTCCGATGTCGCCGCGATGCCGACGCTTGCTCTGCGATGAATTACGAGATCCCCATTTTCCGGATCTACGGCCAGCGCGAAATCTTTTCCTTGCATAGGCTCCCATGGCATCGCGATGGCGGTGATTTCCGCCGGTATCGAACCTCCTTCACCGACGACGTTGACATATAGTCGATGGCGATTTCCACGGCTATCGCGCGTGTGTAAGAACACGGCGTTACTGCCGCGAGGTTCTATATCGAATATATTCTGCAGCGACCATTCGATCGGCGCGCCGGCACCCATGGTCAACGCGCGACCATAAAGAGGATGAACGGGGAGATATTGGCCGTCCGACGTGTAGGTAATGAAATCGCCGGTGTCAGGATCGCGCGT
The DNA here is from genome assembly GCA_023266455.1 of Candidatus Muproteobacteria bacterium. Classification (GTDB taxonomy): domain Bacteria; phylum Pseudomonadota; class Gammaproteobacteria; order Acidiferrobacterales; family Sulfurifustaceae; genus JAHFQD01. The sequence continues at coordinate 3,401 of JAHFQD010000173.1, read as the reverse complement.
TTGAACGTTTGTGCGGGTCGCGGCGGCGACGGCTTGATATTTTCCTTTTATGGCGCGTCCCGCTATCACAACGGTACGAAGAACGTGTCCGCCTCGTTCCATCGCCGCTTTGCGCTCCGTCGTGAGCGCGATCATCGCATCGATCTCGAGTTCGGCGTCGAGTTCGAGTATCTCGTCGCGTTGTCTGCCGTCTGCGCCCGAGCCCGAGCCATCTCGTTCTTGCGTCGCCGTAACGCGCAGAGTCGGATCGGCGAGCGATGTACGGTCTCGCGTCGCCGTCGTGAATCGCTCTTCGATCGGCCGGTAGGTATAAAGCAAGGCCGCCGCATCACCGGCGAGCGGCGTTCGATTTAGGGTCGCTAGCGCGATTTCCGCTGCCGCCGCGTCGATACGCAAGCGCAGCGGCGCATCGGCGGTGACGTCGGGATGGATACGCGCGCTGACGGTATACGAATCGTCGCCCGTGCGCGTGACGTCGAGGAAACCGAATTCAAGAATTGCGCGACCGCTGGCGTTCGTCGCCTGCAGGGGATCGCTCGGGTCGCTGCGAATCGTGAAAGTTCGTGTCTCTCCCGGCGCGAGCGTTGGCAGATGCGTGCTCAGCGCCGACGCGGTTAGCGGTGCGTGATGTTCATCGACGGCGCCGCCGGCAATCGGCGGCAGTTCGCCGTCTCTGCGCGCGCTGCGCTGAGTTGAATTAGTGCGGCGCCATACATGCAGGTAATAATGTTGCGTATCGCGATTGCCTGTCGTGGCGGACGCAATGAGCTCCAGACCGGCGGCTTGCAGCGTATTGCGTATGGGATTAACCGTGGTCGGTTCTCGGCACGTCGTCACCAGGTATCCGCCGATCTTTACCGACCGCTGAAGTGCCTCAATGAATTCCCTATTGTTGACGAGCGCGGGTTCTATGTTCAGTACGAAGGCCGAATCGGCTTCGCCGTGTTCGGCTTGTGTCCATGCTTCTAAGCCGCCGGTGAAGGTATCGCCCGGTGCGTAATTTCCCAGCCAAACCGCGTCCTCCAACTCCGCTGCCGCGTTGGGTAAGTCGATACCGATTACTCGCGATGGTCCCAGGCCGCGAATTGTCGATGCATTGATGCCATTCCCACCGCCAATATCTAACGCCGTCGAACCGAAATCCGGACGCGTTTCGGGAGCCAAGCCGTCTAATGCCTGACGCAGTACGTTTTGTAGGATCGTTGTCGGATGAGGCGGCGGTGTGCGATCGTTGCGCGTCGGTGATACCGCTCGTACCGCGCCGCCGGCACGCGTCGAATCGGCAGGAACATCTCGTATCGCAGGCGCTCTCGTTGCACTCGCGATTCGTTCTTCAAGCAGTCGATAGGTATAGCGCAATGCCGCGGCGTCCTCGGCGAGCGGCGTTCGATTCGTGGCGGAAAGTGCGATTTCCGCCGCTGCCGCGTCGACGCTCAAGCGCAGCGGCGCATCGACGACGACGTCGGGGTGCACGCGTACCGAGACGGAATACGAACCGTCGAGCGCGCGCGTGACATCGAAGAAACCGAATTCGAGAATTGGACGAGGCGGAACGCTGGTATTAACAGCTTGCAACGGATTGCTCGGATCGTTGCGGACCGTAAATGTCTGCGTCTCTCCCGGTGCGAGCGTGGGCAGATGCTCGCTGAGCGCCAACGCGGTTAGCGGCGCTGACTGGTTATCCACGGCGCCGCCGGCGACGCGCGGCGGCACATTGGTTAGAAGACGATTGATTTCCGCCGCCGTTAGCCCCAGCGAATCGGCCAATATTCCCGTTTGTTCTTCTGAAGAGAAGCCGAAATTAATCGTCAGCGTATCCGGCGCGATACCGGTTTCGGAGACGGCGGCAGTCGCCAGTATGGCGTCGTTCGTTTGGAAGGAGCGTGGCTGGATGATCGATGCACCGTCGGCGGTTGTCCTTGGTGCCTGGCGCACACTTCCGCGAGGAATAAAAAATAGCCTATCGCCGGCTCGCGCGTACGCGGTCGCGTCGGCCAAGGTAGAGAAGACATTGCGCTGGCCGCCTTCGAGTCCCCAATTAACCAACACACCGAAACGGAAGGATTCGTTCACGTGTGCAACGATGATCTCCATGCCGAGGTCGTCGTGAGGTTGCGTGAGGAGCTGGTCGAAATGGTCGCGCAATGCGTCGACACGGTGAACGAGCGCTGCAGCGTTGACGCTTCCCTCGGCCACGGCGGTTTCGACAAAACGAGCCAACGCAACCAGCTCGCCGTGGAAAAAGGGAATGGCGGCTTCTAGTAATTCTCCGGTTGTTTTTATGTTGACGGGGCTTTCAATGGCGCGCGCCCAATTCCCGTCGGCCCTGATCATTTGCTCAATGAATAGTGCGGCGTGATCCTGAGCGGTGAGTTCTGCTGTCCGTCCGCGCGCGGCAAGGTAATCGCGATAGGTTGTCGCCGCCTGTACGTTATCGGGCAAACTAGAACGGGCCGCGATCCAGGCGATGAAATCGACGGCGCCGTCGAAGAGCGACGCCTCGGTTCCGGAACGCGCATACAACGCCGATGCGATTCTTCGGAATTGGGGATTTGCCGACATCCGTAATATTTGCGACGCGAAACGAATGCGTCCTTCGGCAGATCCCAATGCGGAATAGCGGACGATGAGACGACCGTTGTCGTTCTCTCTAAAAAATTCAAGCGTGTCGTCTACTGTCGCCGATTCGTCATGCTGACTGCGGAAAAAAGCAATGAACTGCTCATCGGGCAAGATGGCGATTCCCCGCACGCCGTCGCCGCTCGCGCCGAGGAAGAGCATGGTTCTCGTTATTCTTTCGGCCTCGTAAGCGAACGCTCTTTCAGCTTCAAATGCGCGCGCGGTTTGTGTTGCGGCGTCGACATGAGATTGAAGCGTGGTGAAATTAATTTCTGGCGATCCATCGGCGAGGGGATTACGAATATATTCGCCGACTGATACGAGACGTGGGCCCCCTTCTAAATCGTAACTAGCGCTAGTGGAGAGTCGCGCATCTAAAATCGCCGCCGCGGGTACGCGATCGGCGGTTAAATTATCGGGGCCGTAGGCTTCTGCAATCGTCCAATTTTCACCGTCGCGAGGCGGTCGTATGGAATAAACCCATCCCGGTGCTCCGTGGCCCATGACGTATCGCATGCTGGGCGTGATGAACACTTCTCCAAAGCCCGGCGAAGCGGTGAACCCTTCCGAGAAGATAATGGTCGGATCGCGCGTGTCAGTGCGGTAATAAACGACGGTTGACGTGTCGACGGTCGTGTCATTCGTGACGGGGGCTTTACCGTCGAGACCGGCAACGGGTTTCGCGTAACTACGAAGACGGCTAAATTCGACGGGATAAGTTATTTCGGCGCGCGCCGAAGATAAGCCGGCGCATAACTGAAAAAGTTCTAGCGCCGATTTCG
>JAHFQD010000172.1 GCA_023266455.1 Candidatus Muproteobacteria bacterium | reverse complement strand
ATCACGGCGGCAGGAACCGCGATCAAGAGACCGACCATAAACCAGGCCAACACGCCGACGATCCCGCCGGCGATCGATGCGCCGATTAATTGGCCGAACATCGCGCGCAAGATGCCACCGACGACGAACACGGCGATGAACAGCAACGGCAGTAAATCGCCGATGCGATTCCAGGAATGATCGCGCGCTTTTCGCGACGGTAACGGTTCGCCGTCGACCAGTCGCATCAGGCGATTTACCCCGGCTTCGATGCCGGCGTAAAAATCGCCCTGCTTAAAAAACGGAATGATGATTTCCTCGATCACGCGTTTGGCGACGGCGTCGGGAATCGCACCTTCGAGTCCATAGCCGATTTCGAGTTTAAGTGCGCGGTCGTCTTTCGCGACCACGAGCAACACGCCGTCGTCGACGTTCTTGCGTCCGAACTTTCCAGCTTCGAAAGCGCGCACCGCGTATTGATCGATCGTCTCCGGTTCCGTCGTCGGCACGATGAGCACCGCGATTTGCGCGCCTTTGCGACGTTCGAATGCCAGCAACTCGTTCACGAGCGCATCGTGTTGCGCAGGCGAGAGCGTATTCGTGAGATCGGTGACGGGGCTGTTGAACGCGGGGATCGGCACATCGGCGAGCGCACCGACGGCGGCGCACAGCAACAGACCGAGCAGCGCGAGCGCGTGCCAGGTGTCTTGCCGCCGTCGAAAGAACCGAAGGAGAGACATTCGAGCGCGTTACTTCGCGGGCGCTGCCGGAGTCTGGCCGAAGTCAACGGTCGGCGGTTTGGCGATCGCCTTTTCGTCTTCGACGGCGAAATTCGGTTTGGTTTTGAAACCGAACATCATCGCCGTGAGATTGCTCGGGAATTGGCGCACTGTCAGGTTGTATTCCTGCACCGATTTGATGTAACGGTTGCGCGCGACGGTGATGCGGTTTTCCGTGCCTTCGAGCTGCGCTTGCAAATCGCGGAACGAGGCGTCGGCCTTCAACTGCGGGTAGTTCTCCGCCACCACCAGCAGGCGCGACAGCGCCGAACTCATGTCGCGTTGCGCGGCCATGAATTTAGCGAAGGCTTGTTGATCGTTGATGAGTTCGGGCGTGGCTTGAACGCCGCCGACTTTAGCGCGTGCTTCGGTCACACGCGTCAGTACTTCCTTCTCGTGCGACGCGTAACCTTTAACGACGTTGACGAGATTCGGCACCAGATCGGCGCGACGTTGATATTGATTCAATACTTCCGACCAAGCGGCGTTGACGGCTTCATCGGTGCTCTGCAGGGTGTTATAGCCGCAACCGCTGAGCGGTAGCAGGAGGGTTACTAAAAGAATTCGCCACAATCGGTTGCGCATATCGGTTCCTCTTGGAGTCGGTGCAATATAAACGATGTCGCCGCCAAGATGTGCGCCGCCCGGCTGTTTTTCAAGCGTTACGCGACGATGAGACGTTCCCCATCTCGTTCGCGCGCGGCGGCCAGCGCTGCTTCGGCGCGTTGCAGCCACGATTCCGGTTCTTCGCCGGGCGTCGGTAGCGTCAACACGCCGTAAAAACCAGGCAGTGCGAAGCGTTGGCCGTTGAGATTGACGTGCGTGTCGGTCGAGCGCCGTTGTGCCTTTTCCATGGCGCGTACGGCGCCGTCTTGCGGCGTGTCGGGGAATAACACCGCGAATACATCATGACCCTGTCGACCGATGACGTCATACGCGCGGAAACCGGGCAGGATGCGCCGTTCGTAGCAACCGATGATCGCCGCCGTGGCGCCAGCGCCTTGGTGCTTGGCCGTCGCTTGCAGCGAGTCGATGCCGAGAAGGCCCAAAGCCATCGAAGCGCCCGAACGTTTGGCGCGTTTTAATTCGGCGTTGATCTGCTGCATGAAAATTTCCGGCGGCACCAGACGCGACCCGGCGGTGCGCGACGGCCGCGCGGCCTTGGTATTTTTCTTTTTCGATTTGCGCTTGCTCGGGGCGCGTACAGCTTCCAAATCTGTGCGCAAACTTTCGTAGTGCGACTGGATGTTTTTTAACTGTTGTTCGGTATCCAGCAATTTTTGCTCGAGACGTTGTTTCTCTTGCGTCAGTTCATCGAGATTTTTCGCCCACAATCCCTTGAGCTCGCTGAAGTCTTTAATGAAGTCGTACACGGCGCGCCAAGCGTCTTGGTCGGGGCGTTGCATCGTGCGGAAGCGTTGCCGGGCTTCGTCGGCGAGTGCGGGACCGCTTTCGCTGATGGCGTTCACGCTCGGGGTTGGATCGATGTTGATAGGTTGTACGGACGAGAGAGATTGATAAGGCATTTCCGTTGCGTTCCAGGTTGGTGGTGCGTCGGCGACAGCGACGTCGGTTGGTTCGGCCCCCGGCACGTACGGCGCGATGTGCAACTGCAGCATTCTCGCTTTGGTACGCGACGTGGTTCGAGCGACGGCGTCGTGGGCATACGCGTCGAGCTGATGATGGAGTTCAACAAGACAATCGGAATCGATGGCGCCCCGTTGACCGTATTTGCGCAGAACTCGCGCGATCAACGAGTACAACTCTTTGCCATCGGTACTGCGCTTCAACGCTTCCATATGACGCAGAATCACCTGCGTCAGGCGGCGATATACCGAATCCGACTCGGATTCGGGTACGGAGGCAAATTCCGAAACCCCCACAGTCAAATCCCCCCTAAAGAAAACTTATGTTTTCTTTATTGAGAGAGCATCAATGATGCTCCCGCGTAAACGGTAGAGAAGAACGACAGGCAAACGGCGACAAAATGTACAAGGCTGAGAAAAAAATAACAATACATCATGACAAACGTTTTACGTTTTATTGCGTGTCACACCAACAAGCGTTTGCGTATCAAATGCGCGGCGATGAAGTAACCGACGGTCGCATAGGTGACGAGCACGGCGAGATGCAATCCGGCGTTAGACAACGGCCGCCCCGAAACCAGCGGCCGCAATAAATCCACCGCGTGCGCCAGCGGCAGAATTTGCACCACGGTTTGCAGCCAGTGCGGCAGCGAGCTCACCGGATAAAACACGCCCGAGAGCACGAACATGGGTGTGATCAAGAGCGTGACGTAATAATTGAAGAAATCGTAACCCTGGGCCTTGGCTGTCATCACCAGCGCCGTGCCGGCGAAACATAAGCCGATCAGAAAAATCACTGGGATCACGAACACCGCGCGCCAGTCGTGCACCGCGCCGAGTAAGGATGCGACGATCAGAATTGCCGTGCCGTTGATAACGCTTTTGGTCGCGCACCAGAGTAGCTCGCCGGCGAGAATGTCTTGTATCTCGATCGGCGCCGCCAGGATGGCGTCGTAGGTACGTTGCGGCACCATGCGCGTGTAGACCGAATACATGGCTTCGAAGCTGGCGATGTTCATCGCCGCCGACGCCAGGATGCCGGACGCCAGGAACGTGAGGTACGGCATGTCCATGCTGTTGCCGATGAAGAATCCCAGCCCATAGCCGAGACCGAGCATGTACAAGAACGGTTCGCCGAAGTTGATAAACAGCGACGGCCCCATTAACCGTCGCCACACTAAACTGTTGCGTCGCCAAACTTGTAGCGCCGAGCGCCAGCGTGGAAGTGTTGCGTGCATGGATTAGTCCCGCAGATCTCGGCCGGTGAGTTTTAAAAACACGTCTTCTAAATTCGCCGGCCGATGCATGAACGAGGTGCCGAGTTGTTTTTCGAGCCGCGCCGTTGCCGGCCGCGCATCGCGCGCGTAGTAGTAAAGCGTGTCGCCGACGTTTTCGAGACGACCATCGAGACCCGCTAGCATCGCGCGAATATTTTCTTCCTGACCGCGTAGCTCAAGCACCTCGGGTTCCACGTGTCGACGGATAAGCGCCGCCGGTGTGCCTTGTTCGAGCAACTTGCCTTCATCGATGATGACCAGCTCGTCGCACAGACGTTCAGCTTCTTCCATAAAGTGTGTGGTCAGCAGTAAGGTTTTGCCGGCGGTGCGCAATTCGCGCAGCCGCGCCCAGATCATGTGGCGCGCTTGCGGATCGAGACCCGTTGTCGGTTCATCCAATACGATCAGTTCGGGATCGTTGATCAGCGCGCGTGCGATGGTCAGTCGCCGCTTCATCCCGCCGGAAAGCGTACCGATGCGCGAATCCGCGCGATCCGAGAGGCCGACGAATTCCAACAGTTCGCGCAAGCGTTTTTCCAGCACGACCGTCGGTAAATCGAAATACCGACCGTAAACGCGCAAATTCTCCGCCACGGTGAAATCTGGATCCAGATTGTCCATTTGCGGCACGACCCCGGTGCGTCGGCGCACCGTGCGGGCGTGCTCGTGAATCGGCAAGCCGAAAACGTGCAGCGAACCGCCATCGAGCGGCGATTGGCCGAGCAGCATGCGTAACGTCGTCGTTTTGCCGGCGCCGTTTGGACCGAGCAATCCGAAGCAGGCGCCGGCTGGAATGGCGAGGCTAAGTCCTTGAACCACCGTGCGCTCGTCAAACTTTTTGACGAGCGCGTTCATTTCGACGACATTTTGCATGGCGCCACTCTAACTTGTCGATGTGGAATGGTGAAGCCTAAAGCAGTCGTTGTTTCGAGAGAAAACGCGACTAAGCTTAAGCTCGAATCGTTTAGGAGTGTGGGATGACGGACGAATCGGGGACTCGCAGTGAAGGGTTAAGCGGTATGGACACCGCCGGTTTTGAAAATAAAACGAATAAATCGGAACGCCAGCATCGCCTGATACGCGTGCTGCTGATTTCCGAAACGCCCGCGGACGCGACGGCTGTGCGCGAGCTGCTCGATAACGCGGTCCCGAATCAATTTTCGCTGACGCATGTTCCTTCCCTTAGCCGCGTGCTTGAAGGGTTGGTTCCTCATCGTTTCGACATCGCCTTGGTCGACGCCGCCTTGGTAAACGGTGCTGGCGCCGAGGCAGTCAATCGTAT
>JAHFQD010000171.1 GCA_023266455.1 Candidatus Muproteobacteria bacterium | reverse complement strand
TTGGCGAACGCGTACATCCGTTCGATAAGCGCCGCCTGAACCAGACCATTCTCGACGATGTAGGCTAGACAGGCTTCGCCGATTTCCGCGGCGTCGAAACGAATCGAGTCGGCCTCTTCCCAAACCTCCATCATCTCCACCGGCGAGACGCGACGATGTTGGATCGCTTCCCATGCGCCCAAATTCTGCAGCACTGTCCGCGACGCTAGCGTCAGCGCGCTAACACGCAAATCGTATTCCTCGCCGACCGCCGTCGGCGCACGCGCGTCGAGCACGGCGATTTTCAAGCGACTCTCGCCCAACGCGCACGCCAACGCCGCGCCGACCATACCAGCGCCAACGATGACGACGTCGAAACGCGTACTCATAAAGAACGCCCGCGTGCCAACCGCGGCAACCGTCCCGCGAGTCCGCTGGTCATGCGCACCAGCCGGCGCTTGATCGACGGCACCACGTCGACCGCGACCAACCCGGCGGCGCGCGCCAGCGCGAGAGGAAAAAAATCGATGGAGAAAATACGAATTAAGCCGTCGGTAAACGCCTCGGTCACACGCGTATCGCGTCGACGTCGATCGGCATATTCCTGCAACAACGACGCGGCGCCGATATCGGCGCCGGCTTGCGCCGCGGCTACGATCGATTCCGCAAGCACCGCGACGTCGCGCAAACCGAGATTAAATCCCTGCCCCGCTACGGGATGCACAGTGTGCGCCGCATTGCCGATAAGCACCAAACGCGGTCGCACCGGTGCCGGCACCTGCATCAACGCCAGCGGATATTTGATACGCGCGCCAGGATCGGAAAGACGGCCGAGTCGATCGCCAAAGCGATCTTGCAACTGAATAATATATTCTTCGTCGCTCCAACCGAGCATCGCGTCCGCGTCCTGTGCACGCGCGCTCCACACGACGGCGCAACGATTGTCGTTCATGGGTAACGCCGCCAGCGGACCGGCGTCGGTGAAACGTTCGTAAGCGGTGTTGCGGTGGGGCAGCGCCGCAGCGACGGTCGCGACCGCCGCCGCCTGCGAATAATCGGTGCGCTCAGCATCGATACCGGCGATGCGCCGCACCGCCGATTGGGTGCCGTCGGCACCCACGACCAGACGCGCTGTCAACGTCGACGTCTGCTCGCCTTGTTTAACAACAACGCGCGCGATGTCGGCATCGACGTGCACTGCTTCCACCGTCGCCGGGCAAAACCAAGCGACATTCGTGGCGCCGTTCAACGCCGTTAAAAGCGCGGCGCCGAGCGCGCGGTTTTCGACGACATACCCCAAGGCCGGCAACGCCGCGTCTTGCGCCGCCAGCCGCGTCGCGCCGAAATGACCGCGATGAGAAATATGAATACGTTCGATCGGCGTAACACCCGCTTGCTCGATCTGGTCCCAAACCGCGATGCCTTCAAAAATACGCCGCGATCCGTATGCCAAGGCGATCGTGCGTTCCTTGCGACCACGCGGCGCGGTCTTCGGCGGGGGTACGGCTTCGATCACGGCAATGCGCAAACCGGATTGACGCAGCGCACACGCCAACGCGGCGCCGACTAATCCGCCGCCGATGATGATGATGTCGTGATCGGTTTGCATGAGCAATTCACCGGGCGCGAACGCGCGTTACGGTTTCATCAAGGTTTCGATGTCGGCGACCGTCTTAGGCGCGTCTTTGGATAACACATCGTTGCCTTCGCGCGTCACCAGCACGTCGTCTTCGATGCGAATGCCGATGTTCCACCAGCGTTCGTCGACATCCTTGGCGCCGCCGGCGACGTACAAGCCGGGCTCGACGGTCAGCACCATGCCCACTTCCAGCAAACGCCAAGCGTCATCGATCTTGTAATCACCGACATCGTGCACGTCCATGCCGAGCCAGTGGCCAGTGCGATGCATGTAGAAACGTTTGTAGTCGCCTTTCTCGATCAGGCCGTCGACGTCGCCCTCGAGCAATCCTGAATCTTTCAACCCTTGGGTTAATACGCGCACCGCGGCTTCGTGCGGATCGTTCCAATGATTGCCGAGCTTGGCTTTGTCGATAGCGGCGTGCTGCGCCGCGAGCACCACGTCGTACAACGCGTGTTGCTCGCCGCTGAATTTTCCATTCACCGGAAACGTGCGCGTGATGTCGGCCGCGTAACTGTCGATTTCGGCGCCGGCGTCGATCAAAACCAAATCGCCGTCGCGCAACGCGGTGTTGTTCTCGACGTAATGCAGCACGCAGCTGTTGGCGCCGCCGCCGACAATCGGCGAATACGCCGGGAACGGACTACCGCCTTTTTTAAATTCGTACATCAGCTCGGCTTCGAGTTCGTATTCCATCATGCCTGGACGGCAGGCCTGCATCGCGCGCCGATGCGCGGCGCTGGAAATCTTGGCGGCGCGGCGCATGCTGCGTATCTCTTCCGGACTCTTATAGAGACGCATCTCGTGGAGGATGTGGTCCAGATCGACGAACTCGCCCGGCGCATGTACGCCGTTGCGATTCTTGGCGCGGACCTCGTTGACCCAGCCCATGAGACGGGTGTCGAAGTCGCGATGACGTCCCATGCTGTAGAAAACCTTGCCGCGGTTTTCGAGCATGCCTGGAAGAATGTCATCGATGTCTTCGATCGGGAACGCGTCGTCGGCACCGTAAGCCTCGCGCGCGCCCTCGAGACCAGCGCGTTTGCCGTCCCAGATTTCCTTCTCCGGATTGCGCTCGCGGCAGAACAGCACGAATTCGCCGTGTTCGCGGCCGGGGATGAGCACGGCGACGGCCTCGGGTTCGGGGAAATTAGTTAGGTAGTAAAAGTCGCTATCCGCCCGATACGGGAAATGGACGTCGCGGTTGCGTATATAGACCGGGGCCGTGGGAATGATCGCCACGCCGCCGTTCATATGTTGCATCAGCCGCTCACGGCGGCGTTCGAATACCTTCATATCCATTGGGGCATTATGCCAAAAAGCCGCGATCGGCGTGCCGCCGAGTGAAAGCCCTAACCGATAACCGGCTAAATACCTGATTCACAGCGTCACGACTTTGCTTTATCCTTCGGCGCCTCACTACCACAATAATTCGTTAGGAGAAGGACTATGTTGATTTTCCGCCGTATCGCAAAGCCCGTGTCGCACTTTGTGCTGACGGGATTTCTTGCGCTCGCGCTCCACATCCCGGCGGTGAATGCCGGCTTGATCAGCACGGACGTGGTGGTAGACGTCAAACAACAACAACAACTGCGTGAACGCCTGCATCAAGCGCTCACCCGCGACGATGTGAAGCGCCAACTGCAAGAGCGCGGCGTCAATCCGGTTCAGATCCAAGACCGTGTCAACAATCTCACCGACCAAGAAGTACAGCAACTCGCGGCCAAGATGGACGAGATGCCGACCGGCGGCGACGCTTTCAGCGTTGCAGTATTCGTGTTCTTGATCCTGCTGCTGACCGACATTCTGGGTTACACCGATATCTTCCCATTCGTAAAGAAAACGGCGCAATAACGCGTACCCACCGGTTACCTCCCTCTCCCGTTCTCCTGGGAGAGGGAGATTAGTATGAATCTCCCTCCGTCCTTTCGTGTGCTGTTGTGCGTCGGCGCTTTGCTGACCGCAAGCGGCTGCGCGCCGTTGCAAAGCCAACGCTTACTCGCGACCGCCGACGCGTTTCCTAATCCTGTCGAATTGCGCGAAGTCCCGTTCTTCCCGCAAGAGGATTATCAGTGCGGCCCCGCGGCGCTAGCGACGGTGCTCAACTGGAGCGGCGTTTCAGTGACGCCGGATCAACTGTCGCCCCTGGTATATCTGCCGCAGCGACAAGGCAGTCTGCAAATCGAATTACTGGCGGCGACGCGTCGCTACCAACGCGTGCCTTATGTGTTGCGCCCGCAAATCGAATCGTTGGCGGCGGAAGTGACGTCTGGCAATCCGGTTCTGGTTTTACAAAATCTCGGCCTCTCGATCGCGCCGACCTGGCATTACGCTGTCGTCGTCGGCCTCGACTTACATAAAGATCAAATCGTGTTGCGCTCCGGCCGCGATGAACGCCACGTGGTCTCGCTTGAAAACTTCGAGTACACCTGGCGCCGCGCGCAATATTGGTCGGCGGTCACGCTACCGCCAGATCGTTTACCGTTCACCGCGGAAGAATTGCCTTACCTGCAATCCGTCGCCGACATTGAACGCCTCGGTATGAAGCAAACCGCCGTGCAAGCCTACGCTACCGCGCTGACGCGCTGGCCGCGCAGCCTGCCAGCATTTATGGGATTAGGGAATACAAATTACGCGCTGGGCGATCTGCCCAGCGCCGAACAAGCGTTTCGGCGCGCGACGCAGTTTCATCCGCAATCGGCGCCGGCGTATAATAACCTAGCGCAAACGCTCGCCGATCAACTCCGATACATCGAAGCGGAAAGCGCCGCGCGACGCGCATTGGAATTGGATACGAAAAGTTCATTGCGCGAGCTGTATCAAAAAACACTCGACGATATTCAGCGCGCGACGCTGCTGACGCCGTAACGCTCGCTAGCGCAGATCCGTACTGTTGTTCTGGAAACTGTTGCTTTGGAAAATGTCGTTGTGTTCCTTGATCATATCGTGCGGCGCGACATCGTGACCTTGCAAGAAGGTGGAACTGTCACTCGATGAGTTACTCGACTGGCGCTGTTCCTGCTGAGCCGAGTACCGTGTTCCCGATGACGTCTGAGAACTGCTCCCCGAAGACGAACTCCCGAATGATCGCGACGTGGAACCCGTATTGCGCGAAACGTAATTCGCCGCATTCACTCCGCTCGCCATGAGGGCGAACATTACGATACCGACTACAACCGCTTTCATTTGTTTCTCCTCACGGAACTTTCGATTCATTGAATGGCTCAAACTTTTCGCTCAACAACACCAGGCCCTTTCATGCTCGGTCGCAAAAAATTCGAGTCCG
>JAHFQD010000170.1 GCA_023266455.1 Candidatus Muproteobacteria bacterium | reverse complement strand
TCGGATCAACGTCGAGACTCCCCCCGACGTGCCTGGCCTGCGCGACCGCTTGCATGCCGCGGGGATCGGCACATTCGAAGCGGACGTGCGTTTCGCGGTGCGCTATCTGATCGAGCGCGGAATCAAAGGCGGCTGCGAAATCGAAGGCGATGCTGTCGCTGGCGACAGGATCACTTGGACTTTCGACAACCCGCAGCTACTCCCCGCCGACGTTCAGATCGAACCGCGAGTGCTGTCCTTTGATATCGAAACTGATGCCAAGAGCGAACGTTTATTGGCGATCTCGCTGTACGCGCCCGGTGTCGACGAAGTATTCATCGTCGACGGCAGCCATCGCGAGATGCCAGAGAAAGCAATCGCGTTCGTGAACGAGCGCGCGGCGCTCGACGCCTTCTGCAAGCGTGTTACCGAAATCGATCCCGATGTACTAACTGGCTGGAATATCATCGACTTCGATCTCAGCGTGCTGCAACGTATCGCCACGCGCGTGCACCATCCGTTCAACTTAGGGCGCGATGCCGGCCCGACTCGTATCCGCAAAGCCGAGGGTTATTTCGGCAGCGGTAACGCCACCATCCCCGGTCGCTTAGTGCTCGATGGCATCGACCTGATGCGCGGCGCGTTCGTGCGCATGGAAGATTATTCGCTGGATGCCGTCGCGCGCGAAGTGCTGGGCGAAGGCAAGGCGGTCGCCGGCGACGTGCGCGACCGAATCGGCGAAATCATTCACAACTACAAACACGATCTCGCCGCGTTCGCGTTGTACGCGCGCACCGACGCGCGCTTAGCGTACGACATCGTGCAGCGACAGAATTTGGTGCGGCTTGCGTTCGCGCGAAGTCAACTGGCTGGCATGACACCGGACCGAGTGGCGGCCAGCATCGCGTCGTTTGATTTTCTTTATTTAAGCGAGCTCGAAAAACGCGGCATCGTCACGTCCACGGTACGCAACGACGATGTGCGCGTACATGCCGCGCAACAGGGTGGCCATGTTCTCGAACCCGTCACCGGCCTGCATCGCAATGTCTGGGTATTCGATTTCAAGAGTCTGTACCCAAGCATTATCCGCACGTTCAACATCGATCCGCTCGCCTACGTCGCCGAACCGCAACCCAACGAAGATTTGATACGCACGCCCGGCGGCGCATTCCGCCGCGAGCCGGGGATTCTGCCACGCATGCTGGACGAATTATTTCCGCGCCGCGAAGCAGCGAAGCAAGCCGGCGACGATGTCGCGTCGCACGCCATCAAGATTTTAATGAATTCGTTCTACGGCGTACTCGGCACACCCGCCTGTCGCTTTTACAACCCTGCACTCGCGAACGCGATCACTGGTCAAGGCAAAGAGTTGCTGCTGTGGTCTAAGCGATGGTTCGAAAACGCCGGCTTCAATGTGCTTTATGGCGATACCGATAGCTTATTCGTCGATTCCGGAATCAGCGACCCCATCGAAGCGCGCGCACAAAGCCTGAAGCTCACCGCCGCGTTAAACGATGAACTCACTCGCCATATCACCGAACGCTGGCGCGTCGGCAGCCGCCTTGAACTCGAGTTTGAAAAACTTTATCTGCGGTTATTTTTGCCGCGCGTTCGTCATGGTTCGGGCGGTGCGCGCAAACGCTACGCCGGTCTCGTCGACGGCAACGATATCGACAGCGTCGAATTCGTCGGCATGGAAGTCGTCCGCCGCGACTGGACGGTGTTGGCGAAGCGAATCCAGCGCGAGCTTTACCACCGTTTGTTTACCGATCAGGCGGTTGACGAATACCTCGCGGACATCGTCAAGAGAGTCCGCCGCGGCGATCTCGACGACGCCCTCGTCTACCGTAAGGCGTTACGTAAAGACGCCGAAGACTACGCCGTAACGCCGCCGCATGTCGCCGCCGCGCGCAAATCGAATCAGACCGGAAGATTAATCAACTACGTCATCACCACCGCCGGCCCGGAGCCGACCGATAATGTGCAACACCCGCTCGACCGAGAGCACTACGTTACGAAACAAATTAAACCGGTCGCCGAACCGGTACTGGCGACGCTAGGACTCGATTTCGAACGCGTGATCGGCGATAACCGGCAACTCGATATGTACTCGTTGCTCGGCTGAAAGGCTTAGTGAAGATGTTTGTCCGCAATGGCGTGCAAGGTGCCGTTTTTTTTCAGTTCACTCAACGATGCGTTAAATCGTTGGACGATTTCTTCGCCGCGTGGTTGTTTTTTCGACACGATAAAATGTGCCACCGTCGATTCATCCAATGGCTTATCGAGCGTTTTAAAAATATTCGAATTGGCGCCATACAGCGATCGAATTAACGCTTTGCCAACCGTTTCATTGATAGGCACTAAATCGACGCGCTTTGCTTCCAGCATTCGCAGGCATTTATCCAACGACGGGAGCTGATTCAGCGTGACGATCTTCGCGTCGAGTAGATGCTGAATATCGGCGGTATTGAATCCCAACGCCTTGCAAACCGTAAACCCCTTTAAATCTTTATCGTTTTTGTAATGTATCGTGGAGTCGCGATGTACAAAAAATACCGCTCGACTTATATAGATCGGATCGGAGAATAAAAACTCTCGAACTCGCTCTTCATTCTTGGAATAGGGATAGGTACCGAAATATTTATTTTCACGCGCCTCTTCATAGCCGCGTTTCCAAGGCTTGTAATCGACGCGAATGGTATCGCCCATTTTCTCGAACACCGCGCGCACCATCTCAGTAATCATGCCGCCTTGTGGGAGATCTTCGCCAGAGAATGGCGCGTAGCCGTTGCCGGAAACGAGAGTAAGCTCCTCGGCATTCGCCGGGAGAATAATCAGCATCTGTAATACCAGCAACACTTTAAAGATGCATAGGCGACAAGTGCGCGACATACGCAAATAATCCTGACCATTCGAAAAATTGAAGTATATATACTGCAAATAACGGATGCTGAAAAATCCATCCTCTCAAGTGTCGTAAATTAAAGAGTAGATCAAAACTAAATTTTTAACGGCTATCGGCCGAGCCGCAGGATAACCGCGCTTGTTCCCTAGTGCTCCGAGTTGGAATATATTCCCCCGTTAATTACGCGTTTTATTCGCCAGGAGAAACTTCTTGTTAGCGTTGCTGACCGACCCGCAAGCATGGATAGCCTTTGCGACATTGACCGGACTGGAGCTGGTTCTTGGAATCGACAACATCATCTTTATCTCGATCCTGGTGGACAAACTGCCTCCACGGCAACGAGAAATCGGCAGACGATTGGGATTATTTATGGCGATGTTTATCCGCATCGGCCTGTTGTTCGCGCTTTCTTGGATGGTCAGCCTAACCGCCCCGCTATTCACGGTGCTGAGCCAAGCCATCTCGGGCCGCGATTTAATTTTGATCGCTGGCGGTTTGTTCTTGCTCTGGAAAAGCACCGCTGAAATTCATCATTCGCTCGAAGGCAAAGAAAACGACGCAGCCGGCGCCGTTAAAGCGACGTTCGTCGGCATCATCGTCCAGATCATGATTATCGACATCGTGTTCTCGCTCGATTCGATTATCACGGCCGTCGGTATGGTGGATGAGCTGACGGTGATGATCGCGGCGGTAATCGCCTCGGTCGGCTTGATGATGCTCTTCGCCGGTCCGATCGGACGCTTCGTGTCGGCACATCCGACAATCAAAATGCTAGCGCTATCGTTTCTTGTCGTAGTCGGCGTGGTCCTTATTGCCGAAGGTTTCGATCACCACGTACCGAAGGGTTATATCTATTTCGCGATGGCATTCTCCGTCATGGTAGAGATGCTGAACATTCGCATGCGCAAACGTTCAGGACAGCCGGTGCATTTGCATGCGGCCTACGCGAAAGCGAAGAAAAAATAGCAGGTGTTATTGAGAAGAAGTAATTCGGGGTTCACTTCCCAAACTCAAACGATGAGATTGATCCAAATCGACATCGTCACCATCGCCGTTAGTGTCCCCGCGGAGATCAACCAGGCGACACCCGCACCGTCTCCGCCCATGCGCGAAGCGAGAATATAAGCCGACGACGCCGTCGGTAGCGATGCAAAGACAATAAGCACACCGAAGTACATACCTTGTAGACCGAACCAACGGCCGGCGTACCAGGCCGCGACAGGAACAATCACGAGCTTCACGGCAAGAAAATAAATTTCCGAATGCAGACTGCGTACGGAGACTTGCCAGCGTAACGCGGCGCCGACGGCAAGCAAGCCGGTTGCGATCGTCGCTTCGGACAGACGCGATAGAAACTGCTTAGCCGGATCGGGAATCGGCAACCCGGTAAGATTCGCGATCAATCCTGCTAGCGTCGCGATCACCAACGGATTGCGCGCGAGCTCGCGCCAAACGCTGAAGGTGCCGTGACGCGCCAGCATCCAGATCGCGGCGGCATTGGTGATCGGTACCAAGACACCGACGATCACTCCCATCGCAGCGATACCGTCTTCGCCGTAAAGCTTGCGGGCGACCGCGATACCGATATAAGTATTGAAGCGAAACGTACACTGAAAGCGCGACGCCAATGCGATCGGCGGAAACGTGAAGAGTTTGAACGCGAGCAATCCGAACATCATGCCCACAAGGACGGCGATCAACGCCGCGGTAACCAGCGGCGTCGCGACGACGAAATCTAACTGGGTTCTCGTCAACGCGTTGAACAACAAAGCGGGAAAGAGGACGTAATAAATTAGTTTTTCCAGCCCCGTCCAAAATCCCTCGTCGAGCGGCATCCAACGGCGCAGCCCGGCACCTAATAAGATTGTCGCGAAATCCGGCAGAAGCAACAGCGCGTTGTGCATACGGCAAGCATAGTTGCCCCGTAAAAACGATGCTGCTTTCGGTCATTCGCTTTGATTTTGGTTCCGAATCGTTAAACTGTGTTCGCCATTCAGGGTGTTATGCAATCGAAAAATAAACGAGGACCTATGGAAACGCCG
>JAHFQD010000169.1 GCA_023266455.1 Candidatus Muproteobacteria bacterium | reverse complement strand
TATCGTCGCTGTAGCGGATCAGTGTCTCCGGCTGGCGACGTACATCATCGATAGTTCTGACACCCGCTTCGAGTAAGCGTGTGCGGCTGGTTTCAATGACATCGGTCACGACATAGTTGATCATACGCCGCAAGGTTTCATACACCGCACGACGCGGCGCGAGGCCGGGGTAGCGCTGCATCACGGCATCGTAATGTCGAGCGAACAGTCTCACACCGTGAAGATGTTCGATGGTAATCAACTCCGAACGCAGACCATCGTCTACGTCATGATGGTTATAGGCGATCTCGTCTGCGAGATTTACCAGCTGCGCTTCGAGGCTGGGTTGGCCTTTTTCCAAAAACCGTCGGCCGACGTCGCCCAACTCGCGCGCTTTGACCGGCGAACAGTGTTTGAGAATGCCCTCACGCGCTTCGAACGTGAGATTGAGCCCGGGAAAATCGGCGTAGCGTTCCTCGAGCAAATCGACGACGCGCAGCGACTGCAAATTATGTTCGAATCCACCATATTCCTTCATGCATTCGTTCAACGCATCCTGACCTGCGTGACCGAACGGCGTATGCCCGAGATCGTGCGCCAACGCGATGGCTTCGCTGAGGTCTTCGTTCAATCCCAACGCGCGCGCGATCGAACGCGCGATCTGCGCGACTTCGATGGAATGCGTCAGGCGGGTGCGGAACAAATCGCCTTCGTGATTCACGAACACTTGCGTTTTGTATTCCAGGCGACGAAACGCCGCGCAATGAATGATGCGATCGCGGTCACGCTGAAACTCGCTGCGATACGCGGGATGCGGTTCGGAATGCGCGCGGCCTCGGGAGACATCGTCGCGCGCGGCGTAGGAAGAAAGCATCAGGCGGCCCTGGCGGCGCGCAAGGTTTCGTCGAGCGCCGTCGCTGGAAATTTATCGGTTATTACCGCTTCACCGATGCCTTTGAGTAATACCAAGCGCAGCTTGCCGGCTTGCACTTTTTTGTCGACACTCATCAAGTCCATAAAGCGCTCTGGCGTCATCGGCGCCGGAGCGTTCACCGGCAAGCGTGCGCGTTGCAACAGTCGTTGAATACGTGCGACGTCGGCGTCGCGTAACCAACCAAGACGCCGCGACATGTCCGCTGCCAGCGCCATACCGGCGCCCACGGCCTCGCCATGAAGCCATTCACCGTAACCCAGACCGGTTTCGATCGCGTGACCGAACGTATGCCCGAGATTCAGCAACGCGCGTACGCCGGACTCGCGCTCGTCGGCGGTCACTACCTCGGCCTTGTTACGACATGAACGCTCGATAGCGTAAGCCAATACGTTGGTGTCGCGTGTTAACAACTTGTCGATATTCTGCTCAAGCCAGGCGAAAAATTCGGCGTCTCGGATCAAACCATATTTGATCACTTCGGCCAAACCGGCGGAAAGCTCGCGATCCGGCAGCGTATTCAAACTGCTGGTATCGACGATCACCGCGCGCGGCTGATAAAACGCGCCGATCATGTTTTTACCGAGCGGATGATTGACGCCGGTCTTGCCGCCGACCGAAGAATCGACCTGCGCCAGCAGCGTCGTCGGCACTTGAATAAACGGTACGCCGCGTTGATACGTCGCCGCAGCGAAACCGGTCATATCACCAATCACACCGCCGCCGAGCGCGACCAGCGTCGTACGACGATCGCAGCGATTTTTCAGCAACGCGTCGAATATACGATTCAAAACATCAAGCGTCTTATATTTCTCGCCGTCGGGAAGTACCACGTCGATCGGATTGTAGGCGGCGAACGCCGCGCTGGTTCGTCCCAGATAAAACGGGGCGACGGTTTCGTTGGTCACGATCGCTACACGCTCTCCCGACACATGCGGCGTCGTGAGATCGGCGCGACCGATCAAATCGGCGCCGATGTAAATCGGATAGCTTCGTTCACCAAGATCCAGTTGCAGCGTTTTCATGTTTGAATTGTTCGATTCGACGGACGATTTCACGCGCCACGGCCGACGGCGTGTGTTGCGCGGTCTCTACAATAATATGTGCGACTTCGCGGTACAGCGGGTCGCGTTGTTGCACTAACTTACTCAATACCCCTTCGCGATCTTCGGTCTGCAACAACGGCCGACCACGGTCATGACGCGTACGCTCAACCAAAGTCTGCAACGGCGCATGCAGATACACCACGATTCCACGCTCGCGCAGCCATGCGCGATTCTCTGGGGCCAGCACCGCGCCGCCGCCGGTAGCGAGCACCATGTCCTCGAGTAACGTTAGCTCGTCTATCACGGTCGACTCGCGTTTGCGAAATCCCGCTTCGCCTTCGATTTCGAAGACAAGCGAGATCGGCGCGCCGGTGCGCGCTTCGATCTCATGATCGGAGTCCTGAAACGTCTTGTCGAGCAGGGACGCCAGCGCGCGGCCGATGGTGGATTTACCGGCGCCCATCGGCCCGACCAGAAAAACATTGGCCGTCTTATTCATTAAACGATGGTATGCCAGCCTACCAGCTAGAAATCAAGCGGGCTCCCGAAGGAGCCCGCTTTTGGAACACTGCCTACGAATTAACGTAGCGTGAGTTGATTGCTCATAATGCGAGGGGTCAAGAAAATCAGAAGCTCGGTTTTGTTGTCCTTCACTTCTTTATTCTTGAACAGCCATCCGAGCAGCGGGATGTCGCCGAAGAACGGAACCTGCGTCGTGGTCAATCCCTTGTCTTGATCATAAATACCGCCGATAACGACCGTCTCGCCGTTATCAAGCAGTACCTGCGTCTGGATTTCTTTGATGTTGAGCAAGCCGGTGGTGGCATCGGCGAAGTTATCCTTCGTGATGTTGACATCCAGGTTGACGCGTTCATCCGGCGTAATTTGTGGCGTTACTTCCAGCTTAAGCGAGGCACGCTTGGTCACGACCGAGCCTACACCTAATACGCTCGTGGTAAACACGCGTTCCTGACCTTGCTCGATCGTCGCCTTCTTCTGATTGGCCGTTATCACGCGCGGGCTGGAAATAATTTTGCCCTGGCTTTCCTGTTCAAGCGCGGTGAGTTCGAGGTCGAGTTCGTTTGCACCTTTAATGAAGCTGAGCGTAAATGCACCCGGTGAGAAATTACCGATACCGCCCGAAGCCAAGTTAACGTTGAACACGTCCGGCCACTGATAAGTATTGGAGTTGTAATGTGGCTCCAGTGCCGTGTACTGACCGGTGGTGGTGGTGCGGGTTTGCCCCTTGGTACGATCCGTCAAATGGGATAAACGAGCGCCGAGAGACTTCGAATAGTTATCGGTCGCTTCTACTAAGCGACTTTCAACCATGACCTGGCGTACCGGCTGATCGAGTTGCGCGATCAGTTTGCGGACCTCTTTGATCTTCGCCGGCGTGTCTTGAATCAACAGCGAGTTCGTACGGGCATCGATCGTTACCTGACCACGCGGCGAGAGCAACGTATTAGATTGCGTTGTCGCCTGCACGGCTTCGCCAGTAGAGGAAGGTCCGAACACCGGATGCACTGCCGCGCCACCGGAGGTGACCGGCTTAATGGATTTCAACAGACTGGCGATATCTTCGGCTTTGGCGTAGTTGATTTGAATCAGTTCCGAAACCAACGGTTCGAGTTCGATCGCAGCTTTAGCGGCTTCGAATGCGGCCTTTTCCTTGGCTGCGACTTCGGGCGCCGGGGCCACGGTCACAACGTTGCCTTTACGGCGTACCGCGAGACCTTTCGTGTCGACGATTAAGTCCAACGCTTGATCCCAAGGTACGTCCTTCAAGCGCAATGTCAATGATCCTTTGACGGTATCGCTGACGACGAAGTTAAGTCCCGTGAAATCCGCGAGAACCTGCAGCGCCGCGCGAACGTCGATGTTTTGGAAGTTGAGCGAAAGTTTCTCGCCGGAATAACCGAATTCATCCGTCTTTTTCTCGTCTGGACGCTCGATGATGGGTTTGATGCTGACAGTGAATACATTGCCGGCCTGATACGCGATCTGCTCATACTTACCTTTCGGCGTGATGATCATGCGCGTTCTCTTGCCCTGTGCGAACGTATCGATCGTTTGCACCGGCGTGGCGAAATCGACCACGTCCAACCGACGTTGTAACTCCGCGGGGGCTGCGGTGTCGGCGAAATCGAGGACGATTTCTCCCGCTTGTTCGCGGATATCGATACCGATCGACGGATCGGACAAGGTAATAATAACTTTACCATCACCTTGCGGACCGCGACGAAAATCGACGGTCTTCAAACTGAACTTGCCTTCCTTCTGCGTGCCGGCGAAATGGGTAACCTTCGCTGGCTCGGAATCGGCGATGTTTGGCGCATCCAAAGTGATAACAAAATTGTTGCCGTCAATCGCGGTGCGATACGCAACCGGTTTGACCAAGCTAACGACGATACGCGAACGATCTTCCACGCCGACCGCAGTGACGTTGGTAACCGCACCTTCTTTCACATTAACGTTTTTCTTGACTAAGTCGACGCGCGTGTTGGGGAAATCGAACGAAATGCGCGCCGGGTTGGTAATCGTGAACGCGCTTGGATCACTTGGCGGCTGCGACATCTTTACCGTGACTTGAATCCGTGTGCCAGGAAGCTTGGCGTACAGAATCTCTTGAATGGCATTTTTAGCTGGACCGGTGTCCTTGGCGGGTGCAGGTGTTACTTCCGGTGTTGGCGCAGTAGCCACCGCTGGCGTTGCCGCTACAGGATCGGTCGTTGACGCTGGAGCTGGAGCCGTCGTGACGGCTGTTGCCGCCGTAAGCGTGGTAACAACGTATCCGTCTTCGACCTGCTGCACTTCAAGTCGACCCGCTTCGTTCAGAAGCAGATCCATATTTACCGCAGTGCCGTTATCCGCCAAATAAGGATAAACACCCTTGACCAGCCCTTGGCCGGACAATTCGCCCAATGCCTGCCCCATCGTGCTATCGGGGAAAACCAGACGCAACCGTTGC
>JAHFQD010000168.1 GCA_023266455.1 Candidatus Muproteobacteria bacterium | reverse complement strand
CGGGAATGCCAGCGAGCGCAGCGGTGCAAGCCGCGAGCGTGGCGGTGAGCGTCTTGCCTTCGCCGGTGGCCATTTCGGCCAGCATCCCTTCGAGCAGCATCCAGCCGCCGATGATTTGTTCGTCGTGATGGCGCATGCCGAGCGCGCGTCCCGCGACTTCGCGCACCGTCGCCATAGCGCCAGCGACGTTTTCCAACGTCAGGTGTTCGCGCCATAAGCGTTGCCGCAAACCGCGTACCCAACGATCGAGATCGGTTTCACTGAGTTGTCGCAAGCGCGCGTTGTACTGCTCGAGTTTGCGCAGCAGCATCGGCCACTCACGCCGACGCGCGCCACGCGGCGGATGCCATGGCAACAGCATGCGTTCAAGCGTGCGCTCGAAGCGTTCGTCGGCGCGCAGCTGGCGCTGCGGGTACACCCCGAGACGCGTACCTGGTCGCAAGAACGGTTGCACCCGCGCTACCGCACGCGGTGATGCGGGTGTTTCTTGAGGCGGCGTCGGCGCCGCCGCGGGAGCATTCGCGGTTTTCATTCGGCCATCTGACGTAATAATTGACGGCGCACGGCGCGTGCCCAACGGAACGCGAGCGGTTCATAGCCGTGATCGAAGCGCGCGTACACGCGGGTACCGAGGCGCGCCCAGGGCGTGTCGGTCGGCAGTGCTAAATCGATTTGAAACACCGGCTCGCGTGTACGCGTGCCGTCTTTATCCAACGGATCGACTTCGATACCGCCCGGCAGCGCCAGGGCGCGGCTCGGCAATTTTTCGACCGAGCCGCCGATTTCGCGCAGCATGCGCGCGGTCAACCGCGAACCCGGTTGATCGGCTGGCATGATTTGCACGCCGCGGATCTCGCGACGGATCAAGCCGATATCGGATTGCCGCACCACGATGCGCGCCGTGAGCGCGTTCCACTCGACGACGAAGCCGACAACGTCGCCTTGCTTCACGAATTTGCCCGGCAAGTTATTGGCGTCGGGCAGCACTAACACGCCGGCGGTCGACGCGCGGATGATCTGCTCGGCGGAGCGTTCGCGCATGCGTTGCAACGCTCCTTCGGCCGCGCGCAATTTTTGACGCATGCCCTCGGCTGCGACGCGATCTTTCTCGCGCAACGCGTAGTAGCGTAATTCAATCTCGCGATTCTCGGCTTCCTGTACTTGCAGTTGCAGCGCCAGATCGGGATCGACGATGCGCACCAACGCGTCGCCCGGCGCCACGCGCGTGGCGTCGGGCATCAGCACTTCTTCGACGAAGCCGTCGGCGCCGGCGCGCACCTGCGCTTGTTCTGGAAGCCAGATGATGCCGTCGGCCTTGGTCGACAACGGCACCGGCGCCGCTAGCAACAGCAGCAGCAAGACCGCCGCGCCACCGAAGGTGCTGAGCATGGCGCGCGTGCGTTGTGTTTGCAGCCGCGGACTGCGCGCGACGAAGCGTGCGCCTTTGAACAACGGATAAACGATTTGCATCAACACCATCCAGATCGCCAACGTCACGCCGAGGACGAGATACATCGTGCTGATCCACAAGATCATCGCGATCATGATGGCGATGCGGTAGATGAACGCCGCGAAACCATATGCCGCAAACCACCCGCGTTCGCCCGGCGCGCTCGCCGGCGACTCGGCGTCGCGCAAGCCAAAGAGATAACGTTGTGCGAGGTAGCTGTAGTAATTGTTGGCGCGCGAACTCAAGCCAGGAATACCGACGCCGTCGGCCAGCACGTAGTACGCGTCAAAACGCAGTAATGGGTTGCCGTTGAAGAGCAGCGTCGAGACGCCGCCGATGAGCATGAAGTCGAGCGCGATATCGCGCACCCAGCCGGGTTGGACTTGGACCCAGACGAACAACGCCAGCGCCGCGATCAGGAGCTCGACCGCGATACCCGCCGCGGCCACGATCATGCGCCGTCGCGCTTCGGGGAACGCGGTGGCGGCGGAGGCGTTTACATATGGCACCGGTGCGAAGGCTAGGAACATGACGCCGATTTCGTGCACTGCGCCGCCCCACATTTTGGTGGCGAAGACGTGACCGAGTTCGTGCAGTGTTTTGATTAGAGGGTAAATAAATAGCATCAACACCAAATTGCTGGGCATCAACGCGTGATCGCTGGCGTGCGCGGCGATGTCGCTCCAGTGTTTGATCGCCAACAATCCGGCGAATGCGACGATGGCGAGCCACACGATGGCGAAGCCGCGGCTGAACAACGGCCGCACCGCCGGCAGTGCCCATTGCAGGAAAGGATCGGGATCGAATAACGGAAACCGCAGCGACAACGGATTCACTAACCACATCTGCCAGCGCTGGCGCGACGCGCGCTGATGGCGTTCGAACAGCTCGGCCGTATCGGGCGGCAAATCGCACAACAGCAAATTGGCTGAGTGCAGTTGAGTGAGTAACTTGATGATCTGCGTTTGTGTCGGCGCGGAATCGCCGAGTTCGGTGGCGGCGCTTTGCCAGATTTGCTCGACCGTGCGTTGCCCGTCCATGGGTGAGATCAAGGCCTCGGCGTCGCGATTGAATCGATAGTGGCGTCCCGCCGCCGTGTCTTCCAAGACGTACCACGCGGTGCCGCGATAACTATGGCGATGGATGCGGACATGCGGCTGCAGCCGCGGACGCAGCGACGCCACGCGGTACCAATGCGGACTAAATAGCGGTTCAGCCATCGGTTACGGTAACAACGACCATAGTTTTAGACGGACCCAATTGAGCAGCGAGTGCGTCCAGATCCAAAGCAATTGCCGCGACTCGATGTCGATTTTGGCGACACCCTGCATGCCCGGACGCAGATAAATCGGTGGGTTATCGAGTTTGGCTTCGACGCGGAAATAGTTAGCGCGCGCGTCGGCGGTGGAGACCGGTGTGATTTTTTCGATGATGATATCGAGCGCCTTATCCGGCGTTGCCGTGAGCGTTAGGCGCGCCCGTTGTTTCTCGCGCACATCGGCGATGTCCAATTCGTCGACTTTGATAATCACGCGGTAGTCGTCGAGCGGCGCCAATTTGAACATGACCTGGCCGAGCTCGACCGGCGAGCCGAGCGCCTGACTCAAATCGCCGCTGACGACGACGCCGTCGAACGGCGCGAGCAGCTGAATGCGGCTGAGTTGTTTCTCGATCAGCGCGAGCTGCGATTCCGCCTGCGCCAGTTGCGCGCTCTGCACACCGATGTTGATGCGATCGTGTTCCGCGAGCGCACGACGATATTCTTGCGTCACCTGATCTTGCTTCGCCGACCATTTGAGCTGTTCCAATTTCAGATCGCGATCGTCGAGCGAGGCTAAGGTTTCGCCTTTGGCGACGACGTCGCCGGGGCGGGCGCTGACGCTTTGCAAAAATCCTTTTTGCGGTGCGGCCACGACGCGTTCGATGCGACCTTCGAGCACGGCGTCGGCGGTGACTTGGTATTGACCGGGGATGATCGTCAACAACGTCAGCAATAGTACGACGGAGGCGCTGACCAGTTTGGTCACCAAATGCCGAGGGCCGAACAAACGTTTCAGCGCCACGCGCGCCGTATCGTTCATCACCGTGGCCAATCCGCGATCTTGGCAGCGGCGCAATTCCAAAATCGGACCAAGCAGAGCGGCGGTCTGTTCCAACAAGGAGACGGCCTCGACGTCGAACGGCGGCCGCTCCGCGCTGCGCTCGAACGTCAGCGCGCCGAGCAGCGAGTCGCGGTAATGCAAGGGTACGGTGCAGATGGAATTGGTTTGTTGCCAACGTGCGAGTTCGGCGTGCGCGACGTAGGTGCGCGCGTCGCGCCCAGGCGCGGTCGGATAAAGCACGGTGATTTCTTGTTCCAGCGCTTCGTCCATCGCGGCTTCGAGTTGTCGGCCGAGTTGCTGGCGTTGCGAGAAGCCGGCGTTGTGCGACAACGCCAAGAGTTTGACGTGACGGTCATGCACCACACCAAAACTCACGCGGTCGCAATTCAAGCGCGCGGCGAGTTCGGTGGCGACCGTGGTTGCGGCGGCGGCGAACGACTCGCTCGACAGACAGGCGCCGGCGAGATCGAGCGCTACCGCGATGCGCTCGCCGCGTGGCGACGCGGCCATGCTATCGAGTTGACCGAGCCAGGCGCTGCCGACGTGCAGCATCTGCGCAAGCGCGCCGCGTTCTTCGTTGGTGGAACGCGGCACGTCGAGCGCCACGACGCCTTGAATCTTTCCTTCATGCAGCAACGGCGCGGCCAGAATCTCGCGCGTGTCGGTGTCGCCGTTATTGGCGGCGGAGAAAAGCGTTTGTCGACGTGTGACTGCCGTTTTCACCATTTCCGTCATCGCGGGACTGCCAGCGTAACCCTCGGGCCAGGAGGCCAAGAGGGTGTAGGCGCTGCCGTCCGGTTCGCCAACGAACACGGCGCCTTTGGCCGTGGCGTCGATCAGTCGGCATTGCATGGAAAGCCATTGGGTTGTGGGTTGTTTTTGGAACATGCGTGAGGAACCGCCAGCCCGTGGTCCTACTCCATATATAAGGAAAGGATCCCGCGATGTATGCGCGACCCGTATGTTGATAGTTAAGACGATCCCAGGGTTCGCCGCCGGCTAAAACAGAGGGCGTCGTCGATATTGTCGTGCTGGCGTGATTACTCTCGTCCGTTACACTAGAGGTACGTTCAAGAATAAGCCATGGAGAACGACGTAATGGCGCGTAAGCGGCTTGCGGTATTGGTGTCTTTGCTGATCCTTTCGCAGCCGGCGTGGTCCGCTGGACTTCCTGAAATCTACGATCTGGCGCGTCAGCGCGCACCCGAGATGCGGGCGGTCGACGCCGCGTTCGAAGCCACCGACGCCGCGCGCAGCTATAGCACGCGCTCCTTGCTACCGACGTTGACGGCGGGCGGTGAAACCGCCAGAACCGATGAAGAGGTCGTCAAAACCGGTGTCGGCAATACCGGTGAATTTCGTTTCGGCAGTAACACCTACTCGCTAACCCTA